>NZ_DDOI01000145.1:9300-21764 GCF_002341575.1 Marinobacter sp. UBA2498
CACGTTGCTGGATGGCCTTCAGGCGTTTGCCGACGCCGGGGGCGGTCATCAGGCTGCCGTTGGAAACAATCGGGTTGGCACCAATGATCAGCATGAAATCCGTATGGTCGATGTCCGGCACCGGAATCAGCATGCCGGCACCCAGCATGTAATTGGAGGCCACGTGGTGTGGTAACTGGTCCGCCGATGCGGAGCTGTAGCGGTTATTGGTGCCCAGCGCCTTGAAGAACCGCGGCAGCATGATGGCGTTGCCGAAGTTATGGGCGTTTGGATTACCCAGATAAACCCCGACCGCATCCTGCCCGTGTTCCTGCTGGATGCCGCGAAACCGCGAGGCGATTTCCTCGAAGGCAGCTTCCCAGCTGATCTCCTGCCAGCCGTCCGCGGTGCGCTTCATAGGTGCTTTCAGGCGGTCCTTGTCATTGTAGAAATCCTGCAGTGCAACGGCTTTCGGGCAGATATGGCCGTGGCTGAACGGGTCGTTGCTGTCGCCCTTGATGGACAGGATCTCGCTACCCCGATGCTGGATTTCGAGGCCACACATGGCTTCACAGATGTTACAGGTGCGGTAATGGGTCTGGGTGTCGGTCATGGCAAACACTCGGTCCGGATATTGTCGTTATTGGTACTGGCAGTGTGGCACAAGCCGGCGGAAAATCAGACGGTCATAATTCACATAAAACCGGTCAATCCCGCCAAATACTGTTTCTCTCGGTGCCTGAAAGACAGGCCGGAATTTCATCGTACAATAGCCCATGGCTAAAACCTTTTACCGTCGGGGCCCGGACCATCGAGCCGGAGCGCCGGTTACCTTTCTCGACGTCCGCCGTCGTTTCCAGTTCCGTTCCATCGAGCTTGGCCGCTGGGTCACCGAGCCGGAAAAACAGCGCAGTGCGTCGCTGTTCTACGATGCCCTGTGCGATCTGATGACCATTCTTGGCGGCACCGAGTCTCTGGTTTCCCTGCGTGGCACCCTGGCTCTTCAATATGGCATTGGCGGCCGACCGGGTGTGTCGGCCCACTACACGCCGGCCACGCGCAGCTTCTCACTGGCCAAAAATGCCGGGCCCGGCAGCATCGCCCACGAGTGGTTTCACGCCTTTGATCATTACATCGGCGAGAAACTTTTCGGCGAGGCCCACAGAGGCCAGTTTGCTTCGAAGCTCTGGCTTGGCCGTGACGACGCTGTGCGGCATCCGCTGAACGATCGACTGCAGGCCTGCTTCAAGGCGATTCTGCTGGACGAAAAAGGCGCAGAGCCCAGCGAGCTCTTCCGGTGCTCGGTGAGGGCGGACAAAGCGGCAGGAATTCAATATTTCAGCTTGCCTGAAGAGCTTTGCGCCCGGGCGTTTGAAGCGTTTGTGCAGGATGCAAACGTGAAGAACGCCTTTCTGGTGAGCGGAACCCGAGAATCCGAAGACGCAAAACTGGGGCTCTATCCGGTTGGCGCGCAACGGGAAAGAGTCAACCGCGCGTTTCACCGTTATTACACGTCTCTTGGCCGGGCGCTTCGCTTGGCAGAGGAGTAAACGTCTCCTCGGCCCGTGACTTGTCTTCCAACATCCAGCCAGGCTTTGAGATCTTCAAGTGAATTCGGTGGGCAGATCCAGTAGCCCTGGAGCATTTCCGCTCCGAGAGATTCAAGGAGGTGTGCCGATTT
Organism: Marinobacter sp. UBA2498; assembly: GCF_002341575.1. NCBI lineage: Bacteria > Pseudomonadati > Pseudomonadota > Gammaproteobacteria > Pseudomonadales > Marinobacteraceae > Marinobacter > Marinobacter sp. UBA2498. The sequence continues at coordinate 10,961 of NZ_DDOI01000145.1, forward strand.
TTCGGTCTCAATGCCTTCGGCAACCACCCGATAACCCAGGCCCTGGCCCATACTGATGGCGGTTTCCACAATCATCCGGGCGCTGTCGCTGGACTCGATGTCCTGCAGCAGGGTGCGGTCCAGCTTTATTTCGCTGGCGGGCTGCTTCTTCAGGTAGGAGAGTGAGGAGTAGCCGGCGCCGAAGTCGTCAATTGAGAGCTTGAGCCCGATCGCCGTCAATTCATTCAGGGCTTTCAGGCCCCGGTGTGGATCGTCCATGGCCGCGGTTTCGGTGAGTTCGATGATGACCTGTTCCGCCTGTAGCTGATATCGCTTTATGCGGGTTTCAAACAGGCCAATCAGTTCTGGAGAACTGAGATCGCGAGCGGAGATATTCACTGAGATGGTCAGCTCCGGATCAATCTCGTGGAGTGCTTTGAGATCGTTCATAGCCTGATAGTAGAGCTCGGTCTGATTGTGGTGCAGTGCCTCCCGGAGGTCGGACATCAACGTCAGCCGGCTTTCGTCATAGATGTCATCCTTGCGGGAATACAGGCCGGTTTGATACGGGCCATGAGGCGCCATTTCCATGCCGACATGGGCATTGCGGATCAGCAGAGCGGCTTTCTTGCCATGTTCCGGATAGCTGGCGGCACCGAACCGGGGATTGGGCTCTATGGCGATGTTATCCAGCAACACGGGTTCCGCCAGTTGTTTAAGTGCGTTATCCAGCGACTGGAAGTCGTCTGCCGTTTTACTGACGTTCACCAACAAACCAAAACTGTCGCCAGACAGCTGATATACCCGCTCATCGTTCCCACGCGCATCGACGGTTTGATGAACCATGGGCAGGCCTGAGGCCAAACGGGTCATCTGCTCTGCCATGGCCTTGAGCAAACGTTCGCTACGGTCCAGGCCCAGGGTCCGGTTGATTTCCTTGAGCTGCGTTATCCGGGTAACGCCCACCATGAAGCGGCCGTTGGGGTTCTGCCGCAATTGCTCATCCACCATCCATTCGAATCGGTTCCGGTTTGGTAGCCCGGTCACCGGGTCATGGGTCAGTGCTTCATTCAATTGGGTCTGGGCTTCGTTGCGGGCCTTCTGTTGTTTGAGGATATCGGCCTGAGCCTGGATTTTCTGTTCCCGTTCCCGGTATAGGCGGTCGGCGAGGGCAAGCGTGAGAATGAAAGCCTCGAGCCCGGAGCCGATCTGCATGGCGTACTCGGTAAAGAAATTCTCCGGCAGCAGGCCCAGGGCCCGCCCCGCCGTTGCCGAGACCCCTATCGTAAGAGGTGTCCAGGCGATCGTGAAGAACACCCCGGCCCTGACACCGGCAGCCCAGGCCACAGGGCCGGCCACCAGGAGCAGTGAGAAGAACGCGAACGCGGAAACGGCCGCCACCCGGATACCGGTGTCGTAATCCAGCAGCGGCGCAGACAGGAAAAACAGCATTTCAAACAAGAGCATAGCCTGCAGGGCCCGGTACAGCCTGGGGCTGTTAGAGCGAACCTGGAGGAACTCCATGCAGAAAAGTATCGAAAACATCGCCAGGAATGGCATCGACAGCAGAAGCACATGCGTGTGAAGAAACGGTGCGCCCGGGTAGATGTGCTGAAGTGTATAGCCGCGCACAGCGGCGAAGAACAGGAAGTAGCCGGAAATGGCCAGGGCGTAGAACAGGTACAGCTTTTCTCGCAGGGTCAGGAACACGGCCAGGTTGATCAGGATGATCACTGCCAGACTGCCGTAGTAGAAAAAGTGCAGTTTCTGCTCGTTGGCAGCGGCTTCGTAAAAATCATTCTGCTGCCAGATCTGCAGCGGCACCACCATCGTGCCCTGGGTGGCGACCCGGATATAAAGCGTTTTCGAGGCGTCCGGGGCTACATGGAATCGATATAGCATGTTGGGATGGTCGACATCCCTGGGGTAGAAAGAGCGGGTGTCCCCGGTGGCGAATTCTCGGAGCAGGGTGCCGCCGGAGAGCTCGTGAAACACCACGTCATCAAGCTGGGAATAGCCCAGCTCTGCAATCAGAAGCTGGTCGCGGCCGGTCTGGTTTTGCACCTCAACCCGCAGCCAGTAGGCGGAATCGGTAATCCCGAAGGTGGCCTTACCCGATGGATTGGTCTGCCAGGCGCGATCGGGAAGGGCGCGAACATCGGCCAGTTCCGCTTCGGCGCTGGCGTCTTCCCAGTACTGGAAATGGCTTTCAATCGGTTTTTCTGAGGCAAGTGTGACCGGGGCGCTATTCGCATGCGCAAACTGCGACGTGAAAGTCGCCAGACTCAGTAAAAAGATACGCAGAGCAGTGCTGAGGATCACCAACAGTAGACCCCGTTATATCGCCATCAGGCTTTTTTATTTTCCTGATCATCAGCTTAACAGCCTTTCTTCACCGGAAAAGCCGAGAACCAATATTTAATGTAGCGAAATGTCTCATATCTGCAGATTCTCCGCCTTGCCCACCCGTCCTTTTGTGCTCCCCGTAGCCCTCAAGCACCTGTCTCGATAGCGGCCCATCTGCTACGTTGAAAGGAGACATTCATTCCCAAGGAGGCCTCTATGTTCGTCGCTGAAAAAGCAACCGGGCACCTGATCGAAGTTCTGGATACACAGGCGCTGTTTGATCCCCATAGCCAGCAGGTGCGAGGCAGCCTCCATTACGGAGAGGAGGCGCAGGATCCTGAATTGTTTAAAAAAGCCGAACTCGCATTTCCCTCCGGTGAAGCGCTTCCTGTGTGCTGGACAGACCCGGATTACCGTCGCCATAGCTGATATTTGCTTGCCCTTCCTGCCGTCACAACCGCGCCATATCAGAGTGGCGCGAGGCTTCCCTGCTTTCTGATCAGGTTTGAATTCCCCGCCTCGCTTCTGTAAGATTTTTATTAATTGAACGTTCAATTAATAAAAAGCAGGGCTGATTGGTGCTGCTTTTCAACACCGGAAACAAGACGAGTAACCGAAGCCGCCATGCCAAAAGTTGGGGTCAAAGACACACGCAAGCAGCAGCTGATTGAAGCCACCATGCATTCGATTGCCGAGCTGGGCATGCAGAACACCACCATTGTGAGCATCAGCAAACGGGCGGGCATGTCCTCCGGGATTATCAGCCATTATTTCGGCGGCAAGCAGGGTCTGATTGAGGCGGCCCTGCGTTATCTGCTCGATCAACTGGGCAAGGAACTGCGGGAGCGCATGGCCAAGACCGACCGCTCCCCGGAACAGCGGCTCAATTGCATCATCGAGTCGAACTTTTCCGAGTTTCAGCGCTCGGCGCTGGCGGCCAAGACCTGGCTGAGCTTCTGGGCCCGGTCGATGCATGAGCCGGGGCTCAAGCGGCTGCAGCAGATCAACAACGCCCGGCTGTACAGCAACCTGCGATATTCCTTCGCACAGGTGCTTGAACCGGCTGCGGCGACCGAGGCCGCCCGGCAAACCGCGGCAATGATCGATGGGTTCTGGTTGCGCAGTGCCCTGAGCCTGGACCCGGCAGAGAGCTTTGAAGCCGGTGAGCGGCTCTGCAAGAAATTTGTCCACGAGACACTGGCCCAGGCAACCGCCTGAGCCGAGATTGATTCGAACGGCCCACAAGGCCTGAAGACACCGAACCGAGGTTAATTACCGACTATGTCTGCATCTCTTCCTGTTGTTCAGAATTTCGTCCATGGCCGTTTCCTGGCCAACAGCACCGGCGAAACCTTCCCCGTGGTGAACCCGGCCACGGGTCAGGTTATCTACGAAGTGGAAGTGGCGGATGAATCCGTGCAGCAGGCCGCCATTGAAAGTGCCCGCGCCGGCTCTGGCCTGCGGTAACGCCATGATTTTCAAGCCATCCGAGGAAACCCCCATGGGTGCGGTGAAGCTGGCGGAAATCTTTACCGAAGCGGGTGTGCCGGCGGGCGTATTCAACGTGGTGCAGGGCGCCGCCGAAGTGGGCCAGTGGCTGACCCACCACCCCGAGATTGCCAAGGTCTCCTTCACCGGCGAAGTGGCCACCGGGAAGAAAGTTATGGCCGCGGCATCTTCCACCCTGAAAGACGTCACCATGGAACTCGGCGGAAAATCCCCGCTGATCATCTTTGACGATGCGGATCTTGAGAACGCCATTTCCGCCGCCATGGTCGGCAACTTCTACACCCAGGGTGAGATCTGCACCAACGGCACCCGGGTGTTTGTTCATGAAGATCTGTACCCGCGCTTTATCGAACGTCTGCTGGAACGCACCCGCAACAATATCAAGCCTGGCGACCCGATGAATCCGGACACCAATTTCGGCGCGCTCATCTCCGCAAAACACCGGGATCTGGTGCTCGATTACATCGCCAAAGGCCTGTCCGAAGGCGCGACTCTCAGCCACGGCGGTCGGGCCTTCGAGCCTGAGGATTCCAAGGGCGGCTATTTTGTGGAACCCACCATTTTCACCGACTGCACCGATGATATGACCATCGTAAAGGAAGAGATTTTCGGGCCGGTGATGTCGGTCCTTACTTTCCGCGATGAGGACGAGGTGATTGCCCGCGCGAATAACACGGATACGGGTCTGGCCGCTGGCGTGTTCACCAACGATATCCGTCGGGCCCACCGGGTGATTCACCAGATCCAGGCCGGCATCTGCTGGATCAACAGCTACGGCGCTTCCCCGGCGGAAATGCCGGTTGGCGGCTACAAACTCTCCGGCATCGGCCGCGAGAACGGGCGCGAAACCATTGCGCACTACACCCAGATCAAATCGGTGTATGTGGGCATGGAAGATTTGGACGCACCCTTTTAGTCGCAGGCCACACAGGAGAGCGCGTATGACAGAAAATCGATACGACTACATCATTGTGGGTGCGGGTTCCGCCGGTTGTGTACTGGCCAACCGCCTGACCGAGGACGCGCGCCACCGGGTGCTGCTGCTGGAAACCGGCGGCAGCGACAAGAGCATCTTCATCCAGATGCCCACCGCCCTTTCCATTCCCATGAAGACCAAGAAATACGCCTGGCAGTTCGAGACCGAGCCGGAGCCGTTCCTGGACAACCGTCGCATGCACTGCCCACGGGGCAAGGTGCTGGGGGGGTCTTCCTCCATCAATGGCATGGTCTATGTCCGTGGCCACGCCCGGGATTTTGACGAATGGGATTCCGAGGGCGCTACTGGCTGGCATTACCGCAACGTCCTGCCGTATTTCAGGAAGGCCGAAACCTGGGCCTTTGGCGGCAACGACTACCGGGGCGATAAGGGCCCGCTCGGTGTGAATAACGGCAATAACATGCAGAATCCGCTCTACAAGGCCTTTATCAGGGCGGGTTCCGATGCCGGTTACTTCGAGACCGATGATTACAACGGTACGCAGCAGGAAGGCTTCGGCGCCATGCACATGACCGTGAAGAACGGTCGTCGCTGGTCCACTGCGAACGCCTATCTGCGCCCGGCCATGGAGCGCGATAACCTGACTGTGGTCACCCATGCGTTGGTGCACAAGGTGTTGCTCGATGGCAAAACCGCCACCGGTGTCCGTTACGAGCAGGGCGGCAAGGTGCACGAGGCGAAAGCCGCCGAGGAAGTCATCCTGTCAGCGGGCTCTATCGGTTCGCCCCACCTGCTTCAGCTGTCCGGAATTGGCAAGCGTGAGGTACTGGAGAAGGCTGGTATCGAGGTAAAGCACGAGCTACCCGGCGTTGGTGAGAACCTGCAGGACCACCTGGAGTTTTACTTTCAGTACCGCTGCAAACAGCCGGTGTCGCTCAACGGCAAGCTAGACTGGTGGAACAAGCTGAAGATCGGTGTTCGCTGGATTCTCCGCAAGGATGGTCTGGGCGCCACCAATCACTTCGAGTCCTGTGGCTTCATCCGGTCCAAGGCCGGCGTCGAGTGGCCCGACCTGCAATATCACTTCTTACCGGCAGCCATGCGCTACGACGGTAAAGAAGCCTTCAACGGAGACGGATTCCAGCTGCACATTGGTCACAACAAGCCGAAAAGTCGGGGCTTTGTGCATGTGCAATCGGCCGACCCGAAACAGGCACCGACCATCCGCTTCAATTATCTGCAGCACGAGGCAGACCGGGAGGGCTTCCGGGACTGTGTGCGCCTGACCCGGGAAATCATCAACCAGCCGGCCATGGACGAGTACCGGGGAGCGGAGATCCAGCCCGGTGCCGAGGTCCAGACCGACGAGGAAATTGATGCGTTTGTCCGCCAGGCGGTGGAGAGCGCCTACCACCCGTCCTTCTCCTGCAAGATGGGCACCGACGAGCTGGCGGTGGTGGACCCGGAGACGCGGGTTCACGGTATCCGGAATCTCAGGGTGGTGGATTCGTCCATCTTCCCGACCATACCCAATGGCAACCTGAATTCGCCCACCATCATGTTGGCCGAGCGGGCAGCCGATCTGATCCGGGGCAGGGAGCCCCTGCAACCTTCTGACGCGCCTGTGGTGATGGACGACCAGTGGCAGACACGTCAGCGACCGGGACAGGCAAAGCGCGCGCTCGCATAGCGCGTCGTCATCCCACCCGGGCGTGCAACGCGCCCGGGGTTTTGCAAGCCCTCAGGATTTCCCTATCAGCGCGACGGTGTTCTGCCGTTTTCGGGCGCCCGATAGGCAAGTCCTGGGTTTGTGTCCGATTCGAACCAAGTAGAGGAGGAACACCCATGCTGTTTATCAAAAAGAAAGAAAGTAACCGGAGGACGTTATGACACTCTGGTTATCCGCAGGTCTGATCTTCACCTTCGCCGCCATTGTGCTGATTTTGTACAAATGGTGGGACATCCAGTGCATCGGCGTGACGCCCGTCCGCACCTTCACCTTTATCGCCATCCTGTTCACCTCCGGTCTGGATGTGGGGCTGATCATGTTCCCGCTGACCGAGTTCGGTGGCTATGGCGATCTGTCTGCGAACCCTGAGTACGGCTTTGCCAACCCCTGGCTATCGAGTTCGGGTTCTGGGCGTTCCTGATCTGGGGCTTCTATTTCCTGACCTGTTTTTACTTCGCGATCATTGAGCCGCGGGTGCAGTTCTTTGAGATTCCGTTGGTAAAGGTCGTAAATAACGTGGTGATCATCGGCACCTGTGCGTTTACCGCCTATCTGCTGCTGGTGAATCTGCCCTGGTACCTGCCCATGCTAGGTGATGGCGAATCGGTGGTGCCAGCGTTCTACTTCATTGTATTTGCCTCGATTGCGCTGGCGGTCTATTCCAGCTCCAAGATCAAATATGTGCGCATCCTCAGTCTGGGCTCGAGCCTGTTGTTTATTGCCCTGATCGTGGGCATGTGGTTCCGGGCGTTTGTTATGGGCGCGGGCTCACCGGCAGACTTCTTTGGCACCGCCGGATTGATCGGCGAGTACTTCGCCAACATCCACCAGTTCGCCCTGCCGATTAACGACTACCACGAGTTCTACCTGTTCTGGTGGTTTGCCTGGAGCATCATGATTGGCCAGTTTACCGCGCGTTTTGTGAGCGGTATCCGTACCTGGCAGCTGTTGATTGCCATGCTGGTGGTACCGTCCATCGCCATTGGTGTCTGGTTTACCGTGCTTTACCACTACCACGCGGAAGGCCTGCAGATTGCGGCATTCACCAATCTCGCCATGATTTCGGTGGGTGTGTTGATGGTGGTGAACTCGCTGGATTCATTGATCCGGCTCTATACCGACAATCTCAATCTCACTGCCCAGCACCTCGGGCGGGTGAACTATGTTGTGTTCAATTTCCTGGCGATGGTTGGTCTGACCATGCTGTTCCAGCTGGATTTCTTGCGGATTCAGTGGGTTGGCGCCCTGGTGATTGCGCTGTATTTTGGCTGCTTCGTCTATATCCTGGCGAACAAGCGAGCAGAAGTGGCTGCCATTAAAGCGTCACCGAAAGAAAATATTCTGGACTTTGGAAAGATTGAACTGGCTGGCTAAGACCCCATAAACGGGGTGGCGGAAAAATTCCCTTCAGAAGCCAGGGATAGGTTTTTCCTATCCCTGGCTTGGGAATTATCAATTTTATCCGCACCGCCGATATCCGTACTGTGGGCGCCACAAATTCATTAACTTATGAATCCATCAACAAGGAGTTCTTTAATGGGCATCATTAACAGCGAGATCAAACCGTTCAACGCTACCGCCTTCAAAAACGGCGAGTTCGTTGAGATCAGCGAAGCAGACGTGAAAGGCAAATGGGCGGTATTTTTCTTCTACCCGGCCGACTTCACTTTCGTGTGCCCGACCGAGCTGGGCGACGTGGCTGACAAGTACGAAGAGCTGCAAAAGCTGGGCGTTGAAGTATTCTCCGTGTCTACCGACACGCACTTCACCCACAAGGCATGGCACAGCAGCTCCGAGACCATCGGTAAGATCAACTACTACATGGTTGGCGACCAGAACGGCACCATCACCAACAACTTTGGTGTGATGCGCGAAGGTCAGGGCCTGGCAGACCGCGCTACCTTCCTGATCGATCCGGACGGCGTTATCCAGGCCATGGAAATCACTGCTGAAGGTATCGGCCGTGACGCAGACGACCTGATGCGCAAAGTGAAAGCCGCTCAGTACGTTCGCAAGAACCCTGGCGAAGTATGCCCGGCCAAGTGGAAGGAAGGCGAAGAAACGCTGACTCCGTCACTGGACCTGGTTGGCAAGATCTAAGCTCTCCTTACGGAAAGCTTGGTTACAAAAAACCCCGGAAAATCCGGGGTTTTTTATGTCTGATGAAAAAGTGAGGTTCAAAGAGCCTCTAGGATGGTTTCGGCGCTGGTCTGGTCCAATCCCTGGGCGTCGATATTCAGCAGCTCGACCTTGCCGTCGTTCACGATCATGGCGTAGCGCTGGCTACGAATGCCCATGCCGTTCGCAGTCCGATCCTGGGTCAGATCCAGAGCCTTGGCGAACTCTGCCACGCCATCGGCCAGCATGACGATTTCTTCGGCGTTGTGGGCCTTGCCCCAGGCGTCCATTACAAACGCGTCGTTTACTGACGTGCAAACGATGCTGTCGATGCCCTTGGCCCGCAGTTTGTCGGCATTTACCACAAAACCGGGTAAATGGGCGGCTGAACAGGTGGGGGTAAACGCGCCGGGTACAGCAAACAGAACGGCTTTCTTGCCGGCAAAGAGTTCACTGGTACGGACTTTCTCAGGGCCTTTTTCGCCCATTACCTGAAGTTCGATGTCTGGCAGGGTATCACCCGGCTGAATTGGCATTGCTATGGTCTCCGCTGTTGTCCTTGTTGAAATAGTCGGCACCCCGGGCCTTGAGGCGATAGAACTCTTCAATTACGCCGGCCATCGCCTCGGCACAGTAGGGCCGCAGACCACTTAATACGAGCCGTTTGGTCACTTCGCCCACTGGTTTGTGATCGGCGGTCAGACGGTATTCCAGAAGAACGTTACCCCGTTTACCGGCTGCCTCCAGGGTGGCGTTGTGCAATTCCAGCCCGGGCGAGGGCAGATCCAGATTCTCCAGGGCCAGGCTCATGCTCTCGTACATCACCATGGGGCGATCAGGATTGAACATCACCCCGTTAGACTCCATCAAAGGTTTCAGGGTATGGGGGAAGTTCTTGCCGGAGGCCGCCACATAGGCACGGGTGATGGTCTCGATCAACTCCTCATCCCGGGTTGTCGCGCCGCTGCGGGCCACCTCGATATAGACTTTGCCGGCGTCGTCACAGACGTCAATGGTGTTTTCGGTTTCAACGAACTTGAGCGGCACATTCTCTCCAAGCAGGCTGCGGAACCGGAAGGTCATGTTCTCCGACAGCCCGAACCGGGCGAGCACAATGGCGAAAAGCAGGTCTCCTGGAACGCAGAAACGGCGGGCATCCGGGTCGTGGATGGGATTGAAATCCCCCGCGATTTCCTTGGCGAACTGGCTTGCCTGCAGGGCGGAAATTACGACGTGTCCGTCCTGGACGGAGTGGAAACGGTCTAGAAACATGCGTTGCCTATTCTGGATACCAGAGAATGATGTTGCGACGATATGACAACATCATACTGCGGCAGGCTTTCGGTGGATATGCGCTATTGGTCAAGCCCCGAGCAGCGGTGAATCTGGAGGTATAGCAAAGCCCTATCAAACAGTTTGGGTCAATTAATTTGAGCATTGAGTGGCGGGGCCGTATTGTTGCACCAACTCAACTTAACCACCGTATTTGATTCAAATACTTAGTTCCGAAATTTAAAGGAGAAGTCAGACTATGTTGGATGCCAATATCAAGGAACAGCTCAAGGCCTACATGGACAAGCTGCAGCAGCCGATTGAGCTGGTTGCGGCCTATGACGACAGCAAGAAGTCCCAGGAACTCCGGGAGCTGCTGGAAGAGCTGGAGCCGATGTCTTCCAAGATCAGTCTCCGCACTGAAGAATCCAATGACGTGCGTCGTCCGTCCTTCGCCATCAACCGAGTAGGCACCGATATTGGCGTTCGCTTTGCGGGCATCCCCATGGGCCACGAGTTTACTTCCCTGGTCCTGGCCCTGCTGCAGGTGGGTGGTCATCCCTCCAAGGCGTCCCAGGATGTGATCGAGCAGATCCAGTCTCTGGAAGGCCGGTTCGAGTTTGAAACCTACTTCTCGCTGTCCTGCCAGAACTGCCCGGACGTGGTTCAGGCCCTGAACCTGATGAGCGTGTTGAACCCGAACATCACGAACACCTCTATCGATGGGGCCCTGTTCCAGGATGAAGTGGAGCAGCGCGAAGTCATGGCGGTTCCCAGCGTTTACATGAACGGTGAGCCCTGGGGCCAGGGCCGTATGACCCTGGAAGAAATTGTTGCCAAGCTGGACACCAGCTCCAGCGAGAAAGACGCCGAGAAAATCAATCAGAAAGACGCCTTTGAGGTCCTGATCATTG
>NZ_DDOI01000145.1:21817-25384 GCF_002341575.1 Marinobacter sp. UBA2498
GGTCCTGATCATTGGTGGCGGCCCGGCTGGCGCTTCTGCTGCTATCTACGCTGCGCGGAAGGGCATTTCCACCGGCATCGCGGCCGAGCGTTTCGGTGGCCAGGTGGCTGACACCATGGGCATTGAGAACCTGATTTCCGTACCCTACACCGAGGGTCCGAAACTGGTGGCGGCCATGGAGCAAAACGTCAAGGAATACGACGTGGATATCATGAACATGCAGCGCGCGGAGAAGCTGATCCCGGCGTCACGCCCGGGCATGCTCCACCAGGTAAGGTTGGAAAACGGTGCCACTCTCAAAGCGCGCAGCCTGGTGCTGTCCACCGGTGCCCGCTGGCGCCAGATGGGCGTTCCGGGAGAGGAAGAGTACCGCAACAAGGGTGTGGCCTACTGCCCGCACTGCGACGGCCCCCTGTTCAAGGGCAAGCGCGTGGCGGTAATCGGTGGAGGTAACTCCGGTGTCGAGGCAGCCATCGATCTGGCCGGTATCGTGGGCCATGTAACCCTGATCGAATTCGGTGCCGAGATGCGTGCTGATGAGGTGTTGCAGAAGAAACTGCGGAGTCTGAAGAACGTGGAGATCATCACGTCAGGACAGACCACCGAGATTACCGGGGAGAATGGCAAGGTCAACGGTCTGAATTACACCGACCGCAACTCCGGTGAGCAGCATCACATCTCCCTGGAAGGTGTGTTTGTACAGATCGGCCTGGTGCCCAACACCGAATGGCTGAAGGGTGACATCGAACTCAGCCAGCACGGCGAGATCATCGTTAACGACCGCAACGAAACCTCCATTCCGGGCGTTTTTGCAGCGGGCGACGCGACGACCGTGCCTTACAAGCAGATCGTGATCTCCATGGGCGAAGGTTCCAAAGCCGCCCTCAGCGCCTTTGACTTCCTGATCCGCAATTCTGTGGACGAGAGCGAAGACGAAGCGGCGTAATCGACTTAACGCCGCCTGATGAGAGAGAAAGGCACCGGAGCAATCCGGTGCTTTTTTCGTTTCCGCTGAACATTCCCTCCCGAACTGAGACATTGGTTACGGATCTAGGCTTGTCTGTTACACGACAGCTCGGTAGCTTAGGCCCCGCGAAAGCGAACGTTGCCAGATCGTCCAGAGGGTTGTTCATTACATGAAGTCCTTTCCAGCCCGCTTCCTCATCGGTTTCCTGCTCCTGTTTACAGTTCCTTTGGCAGACGCCGGCACCCGACCAAGCGTTGTTTTTCTTTCCCCGGACGACTCCCGTTTCTGGCAACTGGTGGCCGGTTTCATGGAGTCGGTGGCGGAGGATCTCGAGGTAGACCTGGAGGTTCAGTACGATCGGGAGAGTCATCGATTCAGCTACCTTCGCATGGCGAAGGACGTGCTGGCCCGCGAAGAAAAGCCCGACTACCTGCTGTTCATGTGCAAGGAGAATGTTACCGAACCCATGCTCAGGCTCGCGGATGGGGCAGGGGTAAAGGTGTTCACTTTCAATACCGATGTGCCTGACGGCGCCCGAGCCAGCATCGGTACGCCGCGAACGGTTCTGCAGGGCTGGCTCGGCCACCTATCGCCGGACAATATTGCCGCCGGTCGCACCCTGGTAACGCTACTGGGTAAGCAGGCTGAACAATCAGGGCTCGCCTCCGAATCCAGAATTCCCATGTTGGCCCTCTCGGGAACACGGGATTCCTCTGCCGGCAAGGATCGGGACGGGGGGATGCTGGCGGCTGCCGTTCAACAGCGCAGTGAGCTTCTGCAGCTTGTGTATGCCAACTGGAGCGGAGCCCTGGCCCGTGAAAAAACGGAAGTCCTGCTGAAACGCTATCCGGAGACTGTTTCCATATGGAGCGCCAGCGATGGCATGGCACTGGGGGCCATTGAAGCTGCCCGGAATGCCGGCCGGGTCCCGGGGCAGGATCTGCTGGTGGGCAGTGTCGACTGGCAACCCGAAGCCCTGGATAAAATCCGGTCCGGGGAGTTGCTGGTCAGCCTGGGCCGGCATTTCATGGGTGGTGGGCTTGCCTTGCTCCTGCTGCATGATTATCACCATGGCCGGGATTTCGATGATATGTCACCGGATTATGTGTTCCGCTACAAGCTGGAACCGGCAACCCGTGACAATATTGATCAGGTACAGCGCATTGCGGATCCGGAGAATTGGAGCAGTGTGGATTTCCGGCAGTTCAGCCGTGTTGGCGAGACTGAGACTGCGAAGGCCGTGCCTGATCCGGATGCCGTGCTGGATGCGATCACTGGAGCGCTGGCAAGGCAGGAAACGGGCTCGGTAGCGAGCAGAGAATAAGGCCTTCGCGGATTCGAGCAGGCTCTAGGGGCTCGATATATCCTGCACCAGACTGCCTTTCGGAGCTTCAGGCTCCTCTTCTTCGGCAAAGAGATGACTGTAGGCCGCCCGGACACCAGAGACGATAAACTCATGGGGCACGTCGTCGAACAGGCCGTGGTCGTTCACATATTCCATGTGCGCGTGGCCATCCTCGGTGTACTCCTGGAACATGGAATCGTGCACCCCATCGAATTCCAGCGGCTCCACCTTCATCAGCTCGCACAGTTGCCGATTGAACGCCGGCGTCGCCTTCACCCATTGGCCATTCAGGAACAGCTCGATATACCCGTGCATACGGAAAATGTCCGACCGCAGCCATTCGATCAGTTTCGGGCTTGAGAGATGGTTGCGTACATCGGCCAGGCCGAGGCGGCTGGGAACGCCAATCGAGCGAGCTGCCGCGCCCAGGAGAACCGCCTTTGGGATGCAGTAGGTTTCGCCGCTTTCCAGAGCGTAGCTGGCACTGAACGTGTTGGCATCGGTCCGGAATACGTAGGGGTTGTAGCTGATGCTGTCACGAACAGCGAGATAGAGCGCCTTGATCTGCTCCACCGGCTCATCAGGAACTCCCTCCAGCTCTGACTCGATCCAGGCCTGCAGCCGGGGATGGTCATAGTCAAAAAAAGCGGTGGGCTGGAGATAGCGTTCCATAGTCATCAGTCCGGTCTCGGGATCAGACTCTGATCGTGCTCAATTGGCAATGCACAGGCAATGGCGGTTTCCGCCAGAACGATTGGGGAAAGTGCTCAGAGCATGGGGTTTGCAGTCTAAAGGTCCCGCATTAATTCGTAGGTGCACATATTCACCGCTGAGGCCAGGTTCAGGGACTCGATCTGCCCCTGGCCTTGAATGCTGTACGACACCGCCTTCAATTGATCGAGGGCCTCCCGCGGCACACCCCGGGCCTCGTTGCCGAACAGATAACAGTCGTGTTCCCTGAAGCCCCGGGATGCCATCGAACCGCCATTGAGGTCGAGGCAGGCAAGGCTCTGGTATCGGTCGACAAGGCTTGTCAGAGCAACGTCGGTTTCGAGAGGGACGTGAAAGAGCGCCCCCATGCTGGCACGCACCACCTTCGGGTTGAAGGGGTCGACACTGCCCGGGCTTAGCAGGCACCGGAAACCGCCGAACCAGGCCAGAGTGCGCAGTATGGTTCCCAGGTTACCGGGGTCCTGAACCTCGTGCAGATAAATCGCTTTCTCGCCGGGCACAGGTTCCGCCGGGCGCTTCGGCA
>NZ_DDOI01000145.1:25532-45282 GCF_002341575.1 Marinobacter sp. UBA2498
TGCAGGTAAATCGTTTTTTCGCCGGGCACCGGTTCCGCCGGGCGCTCCGGCATGGGCACCACCGCCAGAATCCCCTGGGGTGTTCGGGTGTCGGCGAGCTGTGCCATCTGGCGATCGCTGATGACATGGGTTCTGAACGGGCTCTGCCAGTGCTCATAGGCCCCGGTGACGTAAAGTTCCGAAGCCTTCAGAGCAGGTTGGCCGGTAGCGGCTTTCTGCAGTTCAAGAATCAGGTGTTCGCCCTCAACGAGAAAGTGGCCAAACGACTGCCGGTACTTTTTCTGGTGCAGCTTTTTGATGTCGGCCAGATTCACGAGGGCGATCTCCGGTCAGGTGGGCGTGGTGGGTTCTGAAAAATCACAGAATTCAGGCAGGATTGTACGTGTGGCCGTCCCGGTTGTCAGGATTTTGCCGCCGCCCGGCGCGGCACGTACAATTGAAGTTTGGCTTTCCCGTTGCGAAGAGACCCCATGGCCCGATCCAAAAGCAGTAACCGCTGGCTCGAAGAGCACGTCAACGACCCCTTCGTGAAACAGGCGCAGGTGGATGGCTACCGCTCGCGGGCCAGTTACAAGCTTCTTGAAATCAACAAGAAGGACCGGCTGATCCACCCCAATATGGTGGTGGTGGATCTGGGCTCGGCGCCCGGCGGCTGGTCCCAGGTGGCGGCCAAACTGGTGGGCCACAAGGGCCGTGTGATTGCTTCCGACATTCTCCCCATGGATGCCATTGCCGGCGTGGATTTTATCCAGGGTGATTTCACCGAGAACGATGTGTTCGAGTCGATCATGGCCACCCTGGGTGATGACCCGGTGGACGTGGTGATCTCCGACATGGCCCCGAACATCAGCGGCGTGACCGTGGCCGACCAGGCCTCGTCCATGTATCTGGTGGAACTGGCCCTGGACATGGCAAGCCAGGTGCTCAAGCCCAAGGGCAGCTTCCTGGCCAAGGTGTTTCAGGGCGAAGGCTACGACGAGTACCTGAAATCGGTCCGCGCTGTCTTCGACAAGGTTGTGGTGCGAAAGCCGGATTCCTCCCGCTCCCGCTCCCGGGAAGTCTACATTCTCGGCAAGGGCTTCAAGGGCTGATTCAGCCTGCAGCACTGTCGAATCCCTGCATGACGTTCACCGCATTCACGCCGATGGCGTCGACGTCGTAACCGCCTTCCATGGTAAATACCGTCGGTAGTCCAAGCCGGGCAAGCCGCTGGCCCAGGGTCAGGTAATCGCCGGAGGTCAGCTTGAAGAACGAAATCGGGTCTTCCTCGAAGGTATCGACACCCAGGGCGACCACCAGGGCGTCCGGCTGGAATGACTGGATCCGCTCGCAGGCGGTTTCCAGCCCCTGACTCCAGACGCTGTAGGGCGTGTTTGGCGGGTAGACGATATTCAGGTTGTAGCCCTCGCCGGCGCCCTCGCCAATCTCGTCTTCAAAGCCCAGAAAATGGGGAAACACCAGGTCCGGATCGCCATGCAGGCTGATGGTCAGCACATCGCTGCGTTCGTAGAAGATCGCCTGGGTGCCGTTGCCGTGGTGGAAGTCGACATCCAGCACCGCAACCTTGCCATAGCCCTTGTCGCGAAAGGCCTGAGCCACGATGGCGGCGTTGTTGAAGAAACAGTACCCGCCGAACAGATCGGCATGGGCGTGATGTCCCGGTGGGCGGCACAGGGCAAAGGCTGCGCGCTCGCCTCCCGCCACCAGTTTCTGGGCGGTAAGGGCCACATTGGCGGATGCCCGGGCGGCTTCCCACGTGCCATCCGAGATCGACGTCTCCGCCGCGAAGCTGTAATAGCCCAGCCGGCCGTCGATGTCCCTGGGCAGCCGGTGGCGCATGCCGCGACCCGCCCAGACCGCCGGGATGGCTTCACCCGGTTTGCCGGCAGCCAGCCAGTCCTGCCAGCAGGTTTCCAGGAACGCCAAGTAATCCGCCGTGTGCACCCGCTTGACGGGCTCCAGACCAAATTCTTCCGGTTCCAGAATCTCTCCCAGCGCCTGTTCTTTCACTCGTGCCAGGATGGTTTCGGCACGGGACGGCTTCTCGTGAGGCTCGATCAGCAGTCCGCCATCCAGTTCGGTTTTGACGTGTCGGCGGCTGTGCAATGGAGAGAATACGGTTTTCATGGTCTTGAGTGGTCCTTGCTGAATGACGTGAGCACTTTGGCACAGGGAGCTTGATGGCTCAAAGGCCCTGATTGTGGCAGGCTGAAACCTTTTGCGGGCAGAGGGGATTACCGATATGGCGACGAGCGACAGGCCGGTAAAGGATGATTGATCTGATCGCGGACATGACCCTCGCCGAGGTTCTGGGCCAGGTGTGCGGTCTTGTAGCCCTGGGTTTCTGCATTGCCGGCTTCGCGAACAAGAATGACGACCGGTTGATGGTGCTGCTGATCTCCGCCAACGTTGCGTTTGCCCTGATGTTCGCGTTCTTCGAGAGCTGGACCGCCTCGGCACTGACCGTTCTGGTGATTGTGCGCATTACTTTGGCGCGCAAGTACCAGGGCAACTGGCCTATTATGCTGGGCATGCTCGTGGTGAACCTGGTGGTAGCCTGGGCGACCTGGAAATCCATCACCGATGTATTCCCCCTCGCCGCCGCCGTTTTCGGCACCGTGGGCATGTTCATGCTCAGGGGTATTCCCCTGCGAATCGTGCTCGGGTTTGCTGCCCTGGCCTGGATGCTCAACAACATCGTTATCGGTTCCGTGGGTGGCACCCTGGCCGAGGGCATGGTGCTGGTCACCAACATCATCACCATCATCCGGCTCTATCGGCTGCAGAAGAAATACCCCGATTTCACGCCCGGGAGTTGAACGGCGTTGCGGGTCGGCGGTTTCGCATCTCGAGACTGACTGAAACAACCAGGGGCAGGGACCACTTTGGCCAATTCCCGACCAGCGCAGCCTGAGCTATCTTGATTGCAGGCCATTGATTATAAAAAGCGGACTGGAATCCGAGAGGACAGGCAATGAGTAACCAGCATTTCGATGTACTGATCATCGGCGCCGGCGTTTCCGGCATTGGCATGGCATGCCATCTTAAGCGTGAATGCCCCGGCAAGTCGTTTGCCATCCTCGAACGTCGGCAGTCCCTGGGTGGCACCTGGGACCTGTTCCGTTACCCGGGTATCCGCTCGGATTCCGACATGTTCACCTTCGGCTACAACTTCCGCCCCTGGACCGGTGGCAAGGTGCTGGCGGATGGTGCGTCGATCAAGAATTATGTGGCGGAGACCGCGAGGGAACACGACGTTGAGCGCCACATTCGCTTTGGCCTGGCCGTCAAAACGGCGGACTGGTCGGGCGTCGACAAATGCTGGAAGCTCACGGCCCTGAACGAAGAAACCGGGGAAACCGAGCACTACACCGCCAACTTCATGGTCGGCTGTACCGGCTACTACAATTATGATCAGGGCTACAAACCGGACTTCCCGGACGAAAGTGATTTCCGTGGCCAGATTGTGCACCCGCAGCACTGGCCGGAGGATCTCGACTATACGGGCAAGAAGGTGGTGGTCATTGGCAGCGGGGCAACCGCGATCACCCTGGTGCCGACCATGGCGGAGAAGGCCGCGCATGTAACCATGCTCCAGCGCTCACCCACCTATCTGATGCCGTTGCCCTCCACCGACAAGCTGACTCTGGCCCTGCAGAAAATATTGCCCGAGAAAACCGCCTACCGGCTGACCCGGGCCCGGAATATTGCCATCTCCCGTTTTCTATACCAGCGTTCCAGAAAGAGCCCGCAGTTCATGCGTCGGCTTTTCCTGAGCATTATCAAGCGCAAGGTTGGCGACACCGCCGATATGCGGCATTTCACCCCCGATTACAATCCCTGGGACCAGCGCCTGTGTGTGGTGAAAGACGGGGATCTTTTCCAGGCCATGAAAGCGGGCAAGGCCGCCATCGCCACCGATCATATTGACCGCTTCACAGAAACCGGCATCCGCCTGAAATCGGGCGAGGAACTGGCGGCTGACATCATCATCCCGGCCACCGGCCTGGATATCCAGATGCTGGGAGGTATCCGACCGACGGTGGATGGTGAAGAAGTGGTGATGAAAGACAAGATTATCTACAAGAACGTGATGGTGGAGGGCGTGCCCAATGCCGGCATGATCTTCGGGTACACCAACATCTCCTGGACCCTGAAGGTGGATATTGCCGCCGAGTATCTGTGCCGGCTGATGAACCTGATGGACAAGCGTGGCTATCGCACCGTTGTGGCCCGGGACACCGAAAACAGTCGCGGCGACGACACCGTCCTGGGGTCCCTCAATGCCGGCTATATCAATCGTGCGGCTGATCGTCTCCCCCGCCAGGGTACCCATGGGCCCTGGAAGTCGTCCCAGAATTACCTGGAAGATGTGAAAATCCTGCGCTTTGAGCCAATTGAGGATGGCTACCTGGAATTCGACGGCAAGCGGACCCACGCCAGTCAGAAAGAATCCGGTGGTTTCCTGCGGCCTTTGCGCTCGGCCCTGTTTGGGACCTGATCATTCAAAGGCCGAACGTATGACGTCCCGGTAGTTGCGGATGCGCTGCACGTAGTGCACGGGCTCGTAGCCACGGGCGTACCCGTAACGGGTGCTGGGGTAGTATCGCTTGTCAGCCTTGAGGGGTAAAACCTCGGTCATTTCCTGCCAGGAGTCCGGATTCTTGTTCAGGGTCCGGGCCAGCGCACGGGCATCCAGCAGATGGCCCCGGCCGATGTTGTAGCTGGCCAGCGCCAGGAAGGTGCGGTCTGGCTCCGGAATGGTCTCTGGCAGGCGGCGGTGCCGGTCGGCCAGGTAACGTGCTCCGCCATCAATGGCAGCCTCCGGGTCCAGCCGGTTGGTCACACCCAGTGATTCGGCGGTTCGTCGGGTCAGCATCATGATGCCCCGGACGCCGGTGGGAGATTTTGCTGCCGGGTCCCAATGGGACTCCTGGTAAGACAGGGCGGCCAGAAGGTCTGCGGGCATCCCGGTTTTGGCCTCGGCTTCCCGGAATTCATCAATGAACTCGGGTAGCCGATCCTCAATCCGACGGTTCAGTGCCCGCAGATCGACAAAATCGAAATCACCAATGTAGGAATAGTAGCGGTTTTCCATCAGGCCGATGGCTTCATCGCCATCCACGCTGTTCATCCACTCGTGGGCATCCGAGCCAAGATCTTCCGAGCCCATGGGCAGGTACCAGCCCAGATTCCGGCCTTCTGTGAGCGTCATTGCCACTTCCAGATGCGGGAAGTGCCGGCGCATTACCTGAACAATGTTGGAATCGGCCACGGTGCAGCCGACGTCCTGTTCCGCGACATCCGAGAGAATCACTTCTGTGGTGCGGTCTGCATCTTCCCGAAACCCGATGCCCGGGTGTTGCTCATTGAGCTTGTTCAGGGTTTCGGCATAGCTGGAGCCGGCAGTCACGACAATATCGGTGCCCGGGATGTCTTCGGGCTTCCGGGGCATGGGGCGTGCATCGCGATGGCAGACCAGTTGTTCGGTAATCTCGGTGTGGGCCGGGCCCCGGGCGAAACGCTCATCCCGGGAGGCCAGGTGGGTCAGCCCGGCTGCCGCCAGGTGGGTATTGCCGGATTCCAGCGCAGCCAGAACTTCGCTGGTGGATTCCAACATGGTCCATTCCACCTCCCAGCCACGCTGTTCGGCGTAGGCGCTGATCAGCGCATGCTCGGGACCGACAGGATTTTCGTGGCGATCCAGGTAATAGGTGGTGGAGCCATTGCGGGTGGCGACTTTGAGTGTCCCGGTTTCCGACGGTGGTTTGAGCTCTGCTGTCGGCTGTGTTGTCGTCTGTTGGCTGCTATTTTCACTGCAGCCGGCGAATACGAGCGGCAGGATAAGAATGCCGGGGGCGAACTTCCATCGGGACATAGCGAGGAATTTCCTGTCTTTTAGGATGATTTCTACGTATAAACGCGTATCTCCTGTAAACCATACTCCTGAATTCCGGAATTGGATCCCCTTTTGGGCCAACAAGGCCCATGAGGATCTCAAGTATCCCGCCAGCGGAGAATGTGTCAGGCTGAGCGTCCCCTTCCTTATTACAGATCACAGGCGATCGTTGTATGGCCTCCGGTAGAAAAAGTAGAAAACGCGCTCTCTGGCATCCCGCTTTTTGGGGGGCCTGGGCTCTGGTCTTCCTGCTCTGGCTTTTCTCATTTCTTCCCATGGGACTGAAGCAGCGCTTTGGTCGCTGGCTGGGGAGGCTGCTTTCCAGAAAAATGCGATCCCGGGCCAGGGTTGCGGACGCCAATCTCGCCGCCTGCATGCCGGATCTGGATGAAGCAACCCGTCGCCAACTGGTTGAGGATGCCTTTGTGGCCTCGGCGCGTGGCGTTCTGGAAAGCGTTCATGCCTGGTGGCGGGATATGACTCCCTATTGCGAGAGCGCGTCGGTGTATGGCACCGAGCACCTTGAAGAAGCAAAACGACGCGGCAAGGGTGTGCTGCTGATCGGTGGTCACTACAGTATTTTCGATTTTGCACTGCCCTTGATTGCCTGCAAGCTCGATAAGCCGGGTTACATGTATCGCCCCAACAACAATCCGGTGATCGACCGTATGATCGAACGCGGCCGCCGACGCCATTTTGGTATCCGGCCCTTCACCAAACGTCAGATCAGACCCATGTTGTCATTCCTGAAAGAAGGGGGGCAGGTCTGGTTCGCCTGTGACCAGGATTTCGGCAAGAAGTCCGAGGTGTTCGTGCCCTTTTTTGGGGTCAGTGCCGGCTGTATTACGTCGCCAAGCTTCATTGCCAGGGAGTCCGGCGCTGCGGTTATCTGCGTCAGTCACTTGCGAATGCCCGATGGCAGTTACCGGGTGGTGTTTTCTCCGATTCAGGAGTCCTTTGGCGAACATCCGGAACAGGACGCCAAAGTCTGGAACGGTTTTATTGAAGCCACTGTTCGTGAGCAACCCGATCAGTACCTCTGGCTGCACAAGCGATTCAAGAGCAGGCCAGAAGGTGCGGCAACGATATACTGAGGCGCGTTCATGCGTAACGCCTGCCTCTGTTCTATCCTGAAAACTTCAACAAACCCTCTGGAGGATACTATGCGCTGCACTCTCAGACTGGTTCTGGTGGCATCGGCTCTGCTGTTCGCCACGCTCACCCATGCCGCAGATGGACTGGTCGCGATCAAAAGCAGTCACGATGTAAAAGCCACGGCCGACAAACTCGAGTCTGTGCTCAAAGAGAAGGGCATGACGGTCATGGCTCGCGTTAATCATCAGCAGGGCGCGGAAAAAGCCGGTCTGGAATTGCGTCCGACCGAAGTGGTTATTTTCGGCAACCCCAAAGTCGGCACACCGCTGATGCAGTGCGCCCAGAGTGTCGCCATCGACCTGCCCCAAAAAGCCCTGATCTGGGAGGATGCCAACGGAGAGGTGTGGCTGGGTTACAACGACCCGCAATACCTCAAGAGCCGCCATGGCATTGAGGGGTGCGATGAGGTGCTCGGAAAAGTAAGCGGCGCACTGGGAAATTTTGCCAAAGCGGCAACCCGGTAGATAAAAACGCCATGCGGTTAACGGGCACAGCGGGCCTGGTTCACTGGTCGGGTCCGCGGATCTTTTCCAGGCCCCTGGCCAGTGTTGCCCGTGACAGCTCGCCCATGTGGGAATCGATCAGTTCGCCCTGGGCATTGTAGAAAAGCGTTGTTGGCAAGCCATTGCTGCCCACGGCGCGTGCCAGCTGGGCCTGATCGTCCCGGTAAAGGTTGTTCAGGTTCAGGCGGTTTTCCTCAAGAAAGGAACGGATGGTCTCGGGCTGTTCCCGCTGGTTGGCAAACACAAACGCGACATCCTGGTAGATATGCTGGGCTTCCTCCAGCACCGGCATTTCCCGGATGCAGGGTGGGCACCAGGTTGCCCAGAGGTTCACGACCAGGGGTTGGCCGGGAGCCAGCCGGGACAGGTTGATCACTTCACCATTGAGCGAGCGCAGGGCCACGTCCGGCATACTGCGGGCCTGCTGTTCGATCAGTGTAATGGTGCCTGCGGTACCGGCCCAGAACAGGGCGCCCGTTAACGCGGCGGTAGCCAGCGGCTTGCGTTGTGCTCTCCTGCGCCACATCAGAAAGCCGGTGAAGATGATGGCGCCTATGACACCCCAGAGCACATCGAAACCGCCGTCACGGATATCAATGATGCCCAGCAGGTCGTTCTGGTAATGCTCGAAATAGCTGATTACGAAACCGATCCGGGCGCTCAGCATCGCGACTACAAAGATATCGGCCACCGATCCGGCTACCGGCACCCGATATTTGCGGCCAAGTATCCCTCCAACCAGCAGAGCGATCCCGAAGGCGATAACCAGGAGAAGATGGCCGATGGACAGGCTCACTGGGCCGATACTGACGCTCATTCTGACAAATCCCTGTGTGGTTCGGTTTCGTAAAGGCAGTCTGACTCGAAGATGCAATCCAGGTTCCTTCGGATGCTTATTATAATCACCTATGGCTAATTGCCCGGGCCTCTGTTAATGTGCCCGCATCCTGCCTCTAGGGATTCCGCAGTTTAAGGCTTTAAGCCCGTGCGACCTTTCCATACGACCTGTCAGAGGACGTCACCCCGATAACGGCGCGTGACCGTAGTCGTCTTTTATTCCATGAATGTTCATGGCATCTGCCCGCATTCACCGAGAACGGTGGTCGTGGAGGCAGAATAATCAAGAGTTGATCCAATATGAGTTTTTCTTCACTCGGTTTGTCCGAGCAGCTGGTCCGTGCCACGTCTGACCAGGGTTATGAAACCCCGTCTCCCATTCAGGCCCAGGCCATTCCCGCCGTGCTTTCTGGCCGGGACGTTATGGCTGCTGCCCAGACCGGTACCGGCAAAACCGCCGGTTTTACCTTGCCCTTGCTGCAGCGTCTGGGTGAAAACCCGCGCACCGGCAAAGGCCCCCGCGCGCTGATCCTGACGCCCACCCGTGAACTGGCGGCACAGGTTCACGACAGCGTGAATCTTTACAGCAAATACGTTCCTACCAAGGCCGCGGTGGTTTTCGGTGGTGTGAAAATCAATCCGCAGATGATGAAGCTGCGCAAAGGCCTGGACGTGCTGGTGGCAACACCGGGCCGCCTGATGGACCTGTATCAGCAGAACGCTGTGCGCTTCAACGAAGTGGAAATCCTGGTGCTGGACGAAGCCGACCGCATGCTGGATATGGGCTTTATTCGCGACATCCGCAAGATTCTTGCGCTGCTGCCAGCCAAGCGCCAGAACCTGTTGTTCTCCGCCACCTTCTCGAACGAGATCCGGACTCTGGCCGAAGGTCTGCTGGATAACCCGGTTCAGGTTGAAGTGGCGGCTCGAAACACCTCTGCCGAAAACATCAAGCAGTCTGTCTACCCGGTGGATCAGAGCCAGAAAACCGCCCTGCTGAGCAAGCTGGTGCGTGACAACAGCTGGGACCAGGTGCTGGTGTTTACCCGCACCAAGCACGGTGCCAACCGCCTGACCCAGAAACTGGAGAAGGACGGTATTACCGCTGCTGCCATTCACGGCAACAAGTCGCAGGGTGCCCGCACCCGCGCGCTGGCGGACTTCAAGGCTGGCGAAGTGCGTGTGCTGGTGGCAACGGATATCGCTGCTCGTGGTCTGGACATCAAGCAGCTGCCCCAGGTGGTGAACTTCGAACTGCCCAACGTGCCGGAAGACTATGTGCATCGTATTGGTCGCACCGGCCGTGCCGGTGAGAGTGGTCATGCGCTGTCACTGGTCAGTGCCGATGAAGGCAAAATGCTGGCGGGCATCGAAAGGCTGATCAAAAAGCAGCTGCCGCGCACGGAAGTGGAAGGCTTTGAGCCGACCAACAACCTGCCGCTGAAGCCGAGAGCCAAGGCCGATCCCAGCCGCGCCCGTACCCGCAGTAGTAACGGTGGTGGTAATGGCCGGCCCGGAGGCAAGCCGAAAAGCTTTGGGGACAAGCCAGGTGGCCGCAGTGGTGGCCGGAGCCAGAATGGCGGTGGTCAGCGAAGCCGCTCAGCCCAGCGCCAGAGTGCCTGAGGCAGGTCAGGACAGTTCAGGAAGGCGGGGCCAGGTGCTCCGCCTTCCTGTTTCTGGCGGACAAAAAAAAGGCGGGGCCGGAGGGCCCCGCACAGGAGAACGCACCTTCCGCCAGCCAACAGACCGTGGCGACTGACGGAGGCACGAGGATCAAAACTTGTAGGACAGGCCTACCATGTAGACCCAGGGGTCGATATCAACGTCAATGGTGCTGGTGTCTGCTTTAGTGTTGCCAGCGTAGGCGTTGATGGTGGCCTCGGTATCGATGTCTGCGTACCAGATAGCGGCGTTTACACCGATGTTGTCTGTGACCATGTAATCCAGGCCAATCTCAGCTGCCAAGCCAAAGCTGTCATCCAGTTCGATGTCGGTGCGGTCCACGCCTGAGGCGAGTGTTGCATAGGTATCGGTCAGAGTCTGGGTGGTTTTCTCTTCAAAGAAGTTGGTGTAGTTCACGCCAACGCCAACATAAGGCTGGAACTTGCTGCCACTTGGCATCGGGAAGTATTGCAGCGTGATGGTTGGCGGCAGTTGCTTGGTTTCGGCCAGTTTGCCGTCGCCACCCAGAATGGATCCATCACCTTCAATGTTGTGCTTGAACGGCGTCGCGCCCAGAACACCCAGAGCAATCTGATCAGTGAACATATAGCTCACGGTCAGGCCCAACTGAGTGTTGGAATCAACGCTAACCTTGGCGCCGTCAAGCTCACCAAGAGCATTGGAGTTCAAATTGCTGCTGGAGGAATCCGGATCAACAGTCACCACGCCAACGCGGCCAATAAAATCACCAGCTTCGTACGCTTGAACAGCCGGCGCCGCAGCCATAACCGCTGCAGCCAGAACACCAAGTTTAAATGTGCGGGACATATCCATCTCCTTAACCTGAATCGTTGATGGCTTCAGATTAGTGGCAGCGGAGAAAGGAAACTTGATTTAGCGCAAGATTGGCCGGGCAGGGGGGCTGGTTTGATCGCAAGATTGACGTAGCTCAAGAAATCGGGCGGTGCCGCGATTACTGCGGAGAGTCAGGCGGAGGTCTTTTGCCTTCGGGCAGACTCTCGTCCGGTACGAACACATCCCGGATGCTCAGGGGGTTGCCATCGGCATTCTGGACTTCCACCGTGTGAATAGGGCGGCCGGTGGCACGGTCGCGCAGGTCCAGGGGTGTCTGGTCCGGGGCGGGATTCCACTTGTCGCCCCACTGGCGCAGGGCAATCACCACCGGGAACAGATCCCGGCCTTTCTCAGTCAAGCGGTATTCAAAGCGGGAGCCGTGTTCGCCCACATCCACCTTGCGCAACACCTCGTTATCCACCAGCCGGGCCAGACGATCGCAGAGGATATTCTTGGCAATGCCCAGTTCCTGCTGGAAGTCCACGAACCGGCGGGTGCCATACATGGCGTGTAGTACGATCAGCAGGGACCACCAGTCACCCACTTCATTGAGGGCACGGGCGACGGAGCAACTGGAGTCATCAAAACGTTTTCTGGCCATGGTGGGAGTGTACTGAATAGGGTTGCATTTTAAAACCAGATTCAATATGGTTGCTTAACGAAACCAAACTAGTAAGGTTGCACATTACCATGAGCATGAATCTTGGCCCGCTTTTCGAACCGTTTGAACTTCACAACCTCAAGCTGCGTAACCGGGTGGCGATGGCACCGATGACCCGCAACTTCTCGCCTGATGGTGTGCCGGGTGAGGATGTTGTGGCCTATTATCAGCGCCGCGCCGAAGCCGGCGTTGGTCTGATCATTACCGAAGGCACTACAGTAAATCACCCCGCCGCCAGTGGTTATCCCAATGTGCCGGCATTTCATGGTTCCGACGCCCTTCAAGGCTGGAAAAACGTTGTTGATGCCGTGCACGAAGCCGGTGGAGCCATTTTCCCGCAACTCTGGCACGTTGGCGCCGTACGCAAGGAAGGCACACCTCCGGATCCTTCGGTGCCCGGTTACAGCCCATCCGGTCTGTTTGGCCCTGGCAAGCCCAACGGCAAAGCCATGACCAAAGAGGATATTGAGGACGTGGTCACCGCCTTTGCCGATGCCGCCCAGGATGCCAAAGCCCTCGGTTTTGATGGTGTCGAGATCCACGGTGCCCATGGCTACCTGCTGGACCAGTTCCTGTGGGAAGGCACCAACCAGCGGGACGATGAATACGGCGGCTCTATGGAAAACCGCCTGCGCTTTGTGGTCGAAATCGTTGAGGCGGTGCGCCATCGCGTCGGGCCTGATTTCCCGATCATGCTGCGGTTCTCCCAGTGGAAGCAGCAGGATTACGAAGCCAAACTGGTGAACAGCCCTGAGGAACTCGAACGGTTCCTGAAGCCACTGGTGGAAGCCGGTGTGGACATTTTCCACGCCTCTACCCGCCGGTTCTGGGAGCCGGAGTTTGAAGGCTCGGATCTGAACCTCGCAGGCTGGACCCAGAAGCTTTCCGGCAAGCCGACCATGTCCGTGGGCAGTGTCGGGCTGACCGAAGATTTCATCAGCGGCACCTTTGCCAGCAAGCAGGAAGCGGTTGAGAAAGCCGGGATCGATGAGCTGGTGGAGCGGATGAATAACCACGAGTTCGAGCTGATTGCCGTTGGTCGGGCACTTCTGCAGGATCCCGAATGGCTGATCAAGGTGAAAGAAGGCCGGTTGAACGAAGTCGAATCCTTCGCCAAGAAGTCCCTCGCCAAACTGTATTGATTATCCCCTTCGATCGGACGATCGACCTGCCGCAGCGCCTCCCGGCCTGCGGCTTTTTTGTTCCCGGAAACCTGTCGTCTTGGTAATCGCGTCTGAACAGAGACACGTTATGATGGGTGAAATTCACCCGAATATGAGGGATACGTATGTCGATGATTGGTTCGGTTAAAACGCTGTGTGTGGCTCTGGTGATGGTAGCCATGGTGGGCTGTGCGACTGTCGGCAAAGACTTCGCCACCCACAATGTGGACCAGATCCAGATTGGTGAAACCACGCGGGCCGATATCCAGGAGATGTTCGGCGAGCCGTGGCGCACCGGGATCGAAGACGGCAAACGCACCTGGACCTATGGCAAGTACAAGTGGTCTGCCTTCGGTGATGCAGAAACCACCGACCTGGTTGTTCGATTCAACCAGGACGGCACAGTCTCGTCTTACGTCTACAACACCACGGAATAAACTGGCAACAGATCAGGCGCGGGGCTGCCTTCAGCCCCGCAAACCTCCTACCAGCTTGTCGATGCTGTCCTTGGCATCGCCGAACAACATGCGCGTGTTGTCCTTGAAGAACAGCGGGTTCTCTACGCCGGAATAGCCGGTGGCCATGCCTCGCTTGAGCACGACAACCTGTCCAGCCTTCCAGACCTCCAGCACCGGCATGCCGGCAATCGGACTGCCCGGGTCTTCGGCGGCGGCCGGGTTCACGGTGTCGTTGGCGCCGATGACCAGCACCACGTCGGTATCCGGGAAGTCATCGTTGATTTCGTCCATTTCCAGCACGATGTCATAAGGGACATGGGCTTCCGCCAATAGTACGTTCATGTGTCCTGGCAGACGACCAGCCACCGGATGGATGCCAAAGCGCACGTTTACGCCACGGTCCCGAAGGATCTTGGTCATTTCGCTGACGCCGTTCTGGGCCTGGGCCACCGCCATGCCGTAACCGGGCACAATGATCACCGACTGGGCGTTGCGCAACTCCTCGCAGACATCATCGGCACTGGATTCGTGCACCGTTTGATCGGCATCCGCGGCCGCCGAACTGCTGCTGGTCTGGCCGAAGCCACCGAGGATCACGCTGATGAACGAGCGGTTCATGGCCTTGTACATGATGTAGCTGAGGATGGCACCGCTGCTGCCCACCAGGGCACCAACGACAATCAGCAGATCATTGCCCAACATGAAACCGATGGAAGCGGCGGCCCACCCGGAGTAACTGTTAAGCATCGAAACCACCACCGGCATGTCGGCGCCGCCAATAGCCATGATCAGGTGAATGCCGAGGACCGAGGCAATGGCGGTCATCAGGATCAGGGCAACGATCCCCAGTGCCATGCTCTCGGTGCCCAGGAACCAGGCCCCGAGCAAGACGCAGACAATGATCGCTGTCAGGTTCATCAGGTGCCGTCCGGGCAGGGTCAGCGCCTTGCTGTCGATTCGGCCGTCCAGTTTGCCGCAGGCCACCAGTGAACCGGTGAAGGTAATGGCACCTATAAAAATGCCGACAAACACCTCCACCAGTTTGATGGTGTGCTCGGTACCGGAGGTGGCAATCAACGGCTCGATATAACCGGAAAAACCTACCAATACCGCCGCCAGACCCACGAAACTGTGGAGCAGGGCGACCAGCTGAGGCATCTGGGTCATTTCCACCTTGTTGGCGATGGGAATGCCAATGCCGGCACCGAGCAACACGGCAATGATGATGGCGGTAATGCCTCCGTCTACGCTGGCCAGAGTGGCCCCCACCGCGATGATAATGCCGGCGACGCCGTAGAGATTACCGCGCCGTGCCGATTCCTGGTGGCTGAGGCCACCCAGGCTGAGAATAAACAAGATACTTGCGACCACGTAGGCCACGCTCACCAGTCCTGTGCTCATATCGGGCGCCTCCTACTTGCGGAACATTTTGAGCATGCGATGGGTGACCCGGAAGCCACCGCCCACGTTGATGCTGGCAATCAGCACCGCCACAAAGGCCATGATGCCAACGGCAATATTCTCCGCCTGGGCCAGATGCAGAATGGCGCCGATAACGATGATGCCGCTGATGGCGTTGGTAACGCTCATCAGGGGGGTATGCAGGGAAGGGGTTACGTTCCAGATCACCTGCCAGCCAATAAAGCAGGCCAGTACGAACACAGTGAAGTGTTGCAGGAAGCTTTCCGGCGCGTGGGCGCCCACTCCGTAGAGCGCCAGGGCCGTCACCACCAGAAGAACGCCTTTGCCGATCAGGCTGCGACGGTCCGCGTCCTTCTTGGCGGCCGCTTTTGCTTCGGCTGAAGGCTCCTCGGTGCCCGGTGCGGGCTTGGGGCTGACCGGCGATTCCGGTTGTGGCGGCGGCCAGGTTATTTCGTCCTCGTGAACCACCGTCAGGCCGCGGATGACTTCGTCTTCCATGTTCACCAGCGGCGTGCCGTCTTTCTCGGGTGTCAGCTCGGTGAGCAGATGCACCAGGTTGGTGGCGTACAGATCACTGGCCACCTTGGCCATCCGGCTGGGCAGGTCGGTGTAGCCGATCAGGGTAACGCCGTGTTGATGGGCGACTTTGCCCGGTTCGGTCAGTTCGCAGTTACCCCCTCGCTCTGAGGCCAGATCCACGATCACGCTGCCGGGCTTCATGGATTTTACCATGTCGGCGGTGATCAGTTTCGGTGCCGGTTTGCCGGGAATCAGGGCGGTGGTGATGATGATATCCACCTCTTCCGCCTGCTCTGCGAACAGCGCCATCTCCGCCTTGATGAACTCGTCACTCATCTGCTTGGCGTAACCACCGCTGCCGCTGCCCTCCTCGTCACCGAAATCCAGTTCCAGGAACTCGGCGCCCATGCTCTCGACCTGTTCCTTCACTTCCAGCCGGGTATCAAAGGCCCGCACGATAGCGCCCATGCTGTTGGCCGCGCCAATGGCTGCCAGGCCAGCCACCCCGGCACCGATGACCATGATTTTCGCGGGTGGCACCTTGCCAGCAGCGGTAACCTGCCCGGTAAAGAAACGCCCGAAGTGGTTCGCCGCCTCGATCACCGCCCGATAGCCGGCGATGTTGGCCATGGCGCTGAGTGCGTCCATCTTCTGGGCGCGGCTGATGCGGGGCAGGCTGTCGATGGCGAAAGACGTGATCTTTCTGGCGGCCAGCTTTTCCAGCAATTCCGGGTTCTGGGCTGGCCAGATGTAGCTGACCAGAAACGCGCCCTCCTTCATCAGATCCGCTTCGTGTTTGCCCAGTGCCGGATTTTCCATGGGCGCGCGGACCTTGAGGATAAAGTCGGCTTCTTTCCACAGTGAGCTGGTATCGGCTGCGATGGCTGCGCCCACTTTTTCATAGGCGGCATCGGAGTAGTTCGCCGCCTCGCCGGCGCCGCCTTCCACGATCACGTCATAACCAAGTCCGATTAACTTGTGAACAGAAGGTGGCGTGGCGGCCACTCGCCGCTCGTCCTCAAAGATTTCCTTGGGGATACCGATTTTCATTATTGGTTTGCCTCCGGATTTCCCGATTGATCACTTGTTCTGGTTATCTACATACTAGTGCAGGTTGCCAGATCTGCCCGGAAAGCGGATTTATCGGAGGTATATCAGCCCTGCCTCAGGGCGAGGCGTTCGACTTCCGTTTGCGACAGGTGATCAAGCATCGCACCCCGGAACTGCCGGTTGATGAAATGTTCGGTTTCGGTCTGGATGGTTTCGCGCTGGGCGGGTTTCTCGATGTAATCCATGGCCCGGAACAGGATGTAGCGGATGGTCATGCGGGAGACTTCATGAATGGTCTCGGACGGCACGGCGCTCACCAGTTGCCGCTCGATAATGTCTTCGGCCATTTCCCGGGCGCTGGCTTCAAGCTGTGATTCAAGGGCCCGTCGCAGTATCGGGGAGGGGCCGTGGAGTTCCCGCACGGCCACCGTAGTTGCCGCCGGATTGGCCAGGAAGTAGTGGTACACAAACGCCACCGTATCCCGCGACGCCTGTTCGGAAGAATCCGCCATCTGCCGCAGATCCCGGACCCCGGCTTTCATCTCCTCGGCAATGTAACCCAGTACCTGCAGGCCGAATTCATCCAGGCTCTTGAAGTGTCGGTAAAAGGTATTCGGATTCAGCCCCGCCTCCCGGGCAAGCTCCCGCAGTCCCAGCGACGTCAGGCTCCGGGTTTCGGTAATCAGCCGAAGCGCAGCCTGGATGAGTTTCAGCTTTCCGCCGGTTAATCCGTTCATCTTTTCCTCTGCTTTGGAGGTTGGCCGCGTTGGCAGGTATTCCGAAAACCGCTGCAAGTACGTCCATGTACGCTTGCTCTCCGCCATCCCTGGCTCCGAGCATTTTCGGAATACCTGCCCACAAATGACCAGCCCCCCCAGCCAGAGCCCGCCGCAGAGGCCAATGATCAGTCACCTGAGGCCAATCACCGAACCAGGAGTATACGGTTGTATACCAAGCTGTGTATACATGTGTCTACCGGCCATGATGACCCGCCGGATAACAACAGACAAGGTCTAGTGTCCCGTTTAGCTGGGGCACTGGGGCCAACGCAGGAGTGCAGCAATGACACAGAACACACAGATCGCCATCATCGGCACCGGCTTCTCCGGCCTGGGCATGGCCATCAAACTCAAGGAAGCCGGTTACAACGACTTCGTGATCTTTGAACAGAGCGACGACATCGGCGGCACCTGGCACCAGAATCATTACCCGGGGTGTGCCTGTGACGTGCAGTCTGCACTCTACTCCTTCTCCTTCGAGCAGAACCCGAACTGGAGCCGGATGTATGCCCAGCAGCACGAGATCAAGGCGTATCTGAAACATTGCGCCGAGAAATACGGGCTGATGAAGCACATCCGGCTGAACACCCACGTGGCGGGAGCGCGATTTGATGAGACCCACCAACGGTGGGTTGTTGAAACCTGTGATAGTCCGACGCTTTGGGCGTACATGCAGGAAAGAGGCGTGAAGCCGGGAGACCGGTTGGATCGAACCGATAAGGGGCTGCCGGAATTCACTACCTTGAGGGCCGATATCCTCGTTTCCGGAATGGGGGGATTGAGCACGCCGGCGTATCCGGAGATCAAGGGGATCGAATCCTTCACGGGCAAGCGTTTCCACTCCCAGGACTGGGATCACGACTACGATTTGCGCGGCAAGCGGGTGGCGGTGATCGGGACCGGTGCCTCGGCCATCCAGTTTGTTCCGGAGGTGGCGAAGCAGGCGGCAAAGGTAGACCTGTACCAGCGCACACCACCGTGGATCATGCCCAAGCCGGACCGTGCCATCCGGCCAGTGGAGAAGCGGCTTTTCCGGATGTTCCCACAAACACTCAATGCGTTCAGGCAGAGTATCTACTGGTCGCTTGAGGCGCGGGTACTGGGCTTTGTGGGCAATCCGCGTATTCTGAAGTTGGGTGAACTGCAGGCCCGCCGGCATATCCGCAACCAGATTCCGGACAAGGCCTTGCGCAGAAAGGTTACCCCGGATTTTCATTTCGGCTGCAAACGGGTGCTGATTTCCAATAACTACTATCCGGCGCTGGCCCAGGACCATGTGGATGTGGTGACCGAGGGTATCCGTGAGGTGCAGGGCAACACCGTGATCGATGGTCAGGGCAACAAGCGGCAAGTGGATTGCATCATCTACGGCACCGGTTTCCGAGCCCAGGACCCGATTCCCGCGAGCATGATCTTTGGCCGTAATGGTCAGGATCTGCTGGATGCCTGGAAGGATGGCGCCGAAGCATACAAAGGCACCACCATCAGCGGTTTCCCGAATTTCTTCATGCTGATGGGGCCGAATACCGGCCTCGGCCACAGCTCCATGGTGTATATGATCGAAAGTCAGATCCAGTACGTGCTGGATGCCCTCCAAAAGATGCGCCGGCAGCAATGGAGCAGCATGGAAGTGAAGCCGGACGCCCAGAGCCGTTACAACGCTTCCATTCACGCAAAGCTTGGTGATTCAGTCTGGCAGACCGGCTGCAAGAGCTGGTACGTGAACGAAAACGGCAAGAACACCACATTATGGCCAGGCTTCACCTGGCAGTTCCGTCAGCAGACACGACGCTTTGATGCGGCTCAATATCTGGTTCGTGCACCAGAATCCGGGGTTAGCGAGCGCGAATCGGCTCTGGCCGTTTAACGGTTGGCAGCGGGGGACTTTCGGGCAGCTTTCGGGCGTGTCCAGGTTGCGTTTTGGCCCTTTTGGCCAATACTGAAAGGATGGTCTTGCCGCTCTCGGCCAAGGATGTCCCCTGATGAAGCTGTTTCACTGTGGCCGATGCGCCAACCTGCTGTATTTTGAAAACAGTCGTTGTACCAGTTGTGGGTCTGGACTGGGCTTTGCCCCGGATGTCATGGACTTGCTGGCTATCGAGCCAAACGATGATGGCACCTGGGCGGCCGTCGCCCGGGGCGACCTCTACAGGCTTTGTGGCAACTATCAGAACCAGGGTGCCTGCAACTGGCTGATCCCTTCTCCGGACGCCCACACCTTCTGTGTCGCCTGCCGACTGAACCGCACCATCCCCGATCTCAGCATTCTGAAGAACAACGATCTCTGGCGGCGTCTGGAGAAGGAAAAGCGGCGTCTGGTGTATTCGGTGTTGCGCCTTGAGCTGCCCTGCGAACCCCGTAATGAGGACCAGTACGGGCTGGCGTTTGATTTTCTGGCTGACCAGCCGGCGATGTTCGACGAACGCGCGAAAGTAAAAACCGGCCACGCAAATGGCGTGATCACCATGAATATTGCCGAGGCAGATCCTGTGGAACGGGAGCGGATGCGCAGCCAGATGGCTGAGCCTTATCGCACTGTTTTGGGGCATTTCCGTCACGAATCCGGTCATTACTACTGGGACATCCTGGTCCGGTCCGGGCCGTGGCTTGGGCCGGTTCGGGAGATGTTCGGTGATGACGCCAGAGACTACAAACAGGCGCTGGACCAGTATTACCAGTACGGCCCGCCGGGTGACTGGCAGAGCTGGTACATCAGCTCCTACGCCAGCAGCCATGCCTGGGAAGACTGGGCCGAGACCTGGGCACACTACCTGCATATGGTGGATG
>NZ_DDOI01000145.1:45342-46807 GCF_002341575.1 Marinobacter sp. UBA2498
TACCTGCATATGGTGGATACATTAGAGACTGCCTGGCAGTTCGGGATGCGGGTGAATGCCCGCCAGCGCCCGGTAATGAACAGCGAACCAGACCCTGCGTTTGACCCCTACCAGGCCGACGATTTCGATGCACTGATCAAGCACTGGTTACCCCTGACGCTTGCGCTCAACAGCCTGAATCGAAGCATGGGGCATGACGATGCCTACCCCTTCGTGCTTGCGGCTCCGGTGGTGGAGAAACTCCGTCTGGTACACCGAATAGCTCACGGTGGTTAACGAAAGGACCCCAAATGAAAAAGAACAAATCGATAGACTGGAAAAACTACGATCCCAACGAGTTCTACGATGAACTGATTGCTGCCAAGGGCAAGCCCCGGCCTGCGGCCACGGCGATTACCGACTACCTGGGCAATCTTGGTTCCGAGGAAATCCAGGCGCGCCAGCAGGCGGCCGAACTGGCGATACTTGAGATGGGGGTCAGCTTCACTATCTATAGCGAGGGCGAAAATATTGACCGGGCCTGGCCCTTCGACATCATTCCCCGGGTTATTTCGCGTCGGGAGTGGGAAACCATCGAGCAGGGTCTGGCCCAGCGCCTGACGGCCCTAAACATGTTCATCAACGACATCTACAACGACCAGAACATCGTCAAGGACAAGGTCATCCCCAAATATGTGTTCGCCAACTCGAAGAACTTTCGCGAGCAATGTCGGGGGTTCACGCCGCCACTGGGGGTCTGGGCGCACATCTGTGGATCCGACCTGGTGCGGGATAAAGATGGCAAGGTGTATGTTCTTGAGGACAACCTGCGGGTCCCCTCGGGTGTTTCCTACATGCTGGAGAACCGTCAGTTGACCAAACGGGTGTTCCCGGAGCTGTTCGACAAAACCAGCATTCTGCCGGTCGATGACTACACCAACCAGCTGTTCGACATGCTGGCGTCGATTTCGCCCCGGCCTCAGGACCACCCGAAAATTGCGGTGCTCACGCCAGGTATTTTCAACTCCGCCTATTTTGAACATTCCTTCCTGGCTCAGCGCATGGGCGCCGAGCTGGTAGAAGGGGCCGACCTGGTGGTTGGCGAAGATGATTGTGTCTACATGCGTACTGTCGAGGGCCTGGAGCGCGTGGATGTGATTTATCGCCGCATTGACGACGATTTCCTGGACCCGGAGGTATTCCGTTCCGATTCCACTCTGGGCGTGCCCGGTCTGATGCGAGCCTGGCGCAATGGCAAGGTTGGCCTCGCCAATGCACCGGGTGCCGGCGTGGCCGACGACAAGGTGATCTACGCCTTCGTGCCGGACATGATCCGTTACTACCTGGATGAGGAGCCGATCATCCCGAACGTGCCCACCTACATGTGTGTGAACAAGCAGGATCAGGAGTATGTCCTTGAGCATCTCGACGAGTTGGTGGTCAAGCCCGCGAACGAGTCCGGGGGCTATGGCATGCTGGTGGGGCC
>NZ_DDOI01000145.1:47028-47434 GCF_002341575.1 Marinobacter sp. UBA2498
CTGGATCTTCGGCCTTTTGTGCTGCAGGGCGTGAGAACCTACGTTACGGCTGGCGGGCTTACGCGGGTGGCGATGCGAAAAGGCTCCCTGGTGGTGAATTCGTCCCAGGGCGGTGGAAGCAAGGATACCTGGATCGTGGACGAGGAGAATTGATGTGCTGTCACGTGTAGCGGAACGACTGTACTGGATGGCCAGATACCTTGAGCGGGCCGAGAACAACGCCCGGATGATCATGGCCTTTAATTCCCTGGCGTTGGACATGCCCCGGGAAACCCAGCTTTCCTGGAAGGGACTGGTGGCCGTGACGGGCATGGGGGCGCTGTTTGACCAGCATCATCAGAAGGCCGATGAGCGCAACTGTGTGAAGTTTCTGATGGCGGATGGCTACAACCCGAGCTCCATTGCC
>NZ_DDOI01000145.1:47508-54715 GCF_002341575.1 Marinobacter sp. UBA2498
CCCGAGCTCCATTGCCTCCTGCATCAAGGCCGCCCGGGAGAACGTGCGCACCACCCGGGACCAGATTCCAACCGACGCCTGGGAGGTGATCAACGAGCTGTACCGGTACATCCTGGAGAACATAGATCAGGGGGTTGGTAAGCGGGCGAGGTACGAATTCCTCAACGAAATCGTGGGTCGCTGCCAGATGCTCAATGGTTTGCTGGCCGGTTGCATGAGTCACGATGAGGGGTATGACTTCATCCGAGTAGGCCGCAACCTGGAGCGGGCGGACATGGCCACCCGGCAGATTGAAGTGGGCGCCCTGCAGTTCCTCGACGGCTGGGATGGCACCGAAACCTATGGCGGGCTGCTGTGGACCAGTGTCCTGCGTTATCAGAGTGCCTTCCAGATGTACCGTCACAATGTGCGGCGGAAGGTCAGCGGGCCTCTGGTCATTCGTTTCCTGTTGCAGAATGAGCCGTTCCCGCGATCGGTGCTGCACAGCCTCAGCGAAGTCGCGGGCGCTCTCGACCGTCTGCCAAGGAACGAGATTCCGCTCCGCACCGCGTTGCAGGCGGTACGTCACACCCGGGATGGGGACGTGGATGCACTGATCCGCAAGGAGGACGTGATCCTGTTCCTGGAAAAACTGCAGTTAGAAATCGGTGAGCTTCACGACGATATTGCAGAGACGTGGTTTCCTGTCTACGAGACAGCCTGAAACTCCCAATTTTATTCGCCTGTGAGATAGGTTCCATGTCGATTCACGTTGCCCTGAGCCATACCACCCACTATCGCTATGAGCGCCCGATCAGCCTGGGCCCGCAAATAGTTCGATTGCGTCCGTGTCCGCACGGGCGGACGCGCATCCTCAGCTACTCGCTGAAGGTGGAACCAGAGGGTTATTTCCTGAACTGGCAACAGGACCCCCAGGCCAATTATCTGGCCCGCCTGGTGTTTCCGGAGAAAACCGAAGAACTGAAGATCACTGTGGATCTGGTTGCCGAGATGGCCGTGATCAACCCGTTCGATTTCTTTCTGGAACCCCGGGCAGAGACCATTCCGTTTGAATACGAGGAGTGGCAGACGGCAGAGCTGGCGCCTTATTTACAGAAACTACCGGAAACACCGGAATTCCGTAAGTGGATGGCCACCATAGACCGCAAGGAAACTCCCAGCGTGGATTTCCTGGTGGGTGTGAACCAGAGCCTTGCTGACCGTATTGATTACCTGATCCGGATGGAGCCGGGCGTCCAGACCCCGGAGGAAACCCTGAAAAAGGGCTCCGGCTCCTGTCGGGATTCGACCTGGTTGCTGGTGCAGACGCTCCGGCATCTGGGGCTGGCGGCGCGCTTTGTGTCCGGCTACCTGATTCAGCTCAAGGCAGACCAGAAAGCACTGGATGGCCCTTCGGGCGCTGAGGAAGACTTCACCGATTTGCACGCCTGGTGCGAAGTCTTCCTGCCGGGCGCCGGTTGGGTGGGGCTGGATCCGACGTCCGGCCTGTTTGCCGGAGAAGGGCATATCCCGCTGGCCTGCAGCCCGGATCCGTCCTCGGCGGCGCCAATTACCGGCATGGTTGAGGAGTGCGGGGTCGAGTTCGAGCACCAGATGAGCGTTCAGCGCATCTGGGAAGCACCTCGGGTGACCAAACCCTATACCGAGGCCCAGTGGCAACGCATCGTTGGGCTGGGCCATGACGTGGACCAGCGTCTGACAGAACTGGATGTGCGTCTGACCCAGGGCGGTGAACCCACCTTCGTGGCGAATCACGACCGGGACGAGCCGGAGTGGAACACCGAGGCCATGGGCCCCACCAAGCGCAAGAAGGCCATCGAGCTCTATCACCGGATGCGGGATCGCTATGGCGCTGGCGGGTTGGTTCATTTCGGCCAGGGAAAGTGGTATCCGGGGGAGCCGCTGCCCCGATGGTCCCTGAACTGTTACTGGCGCAAGGATGGCGAGCCGATCTGGCGGGACGAGCGCTGGCTGGCGGATGAGCGCATCGAAGGCAACGCAAGCCCGGAAGATGCCCACAGGTTTTTGTCGGCCCTGGCGAAAGAGCTTGGTGTTGATGAAAAACAGCTGTTCCCGGGGTTCGAGGATGCCTTTTATTACTTGTGGCGGGAACGACGTCTACCGGTCAACGTCGATCCTTTCGATGCGAAACTCGAGAATGCCTTGGAGCGCAAGCAGCTTCAGCAGATTTTCAGCCGGGGACTGGATGAGCCCGTCGGCTACGTGCTGCCACTGCGTGTGTCGGAAAAGGAACAGGCCTGGGAAACCGGCCCGTGGTTCCTTCGCAGTGAACGCTGTTACCTGATTCCGGGCGGCTCCCCCATGGGGCACCGGCTGCCTCTGGATGGCCAGCCCTGGGTGGAAGAAGCCGATTACCCCTGGATACACGAGCAGGACCCCTTTGCGCCCCGTGGCTCGTTGCCTGCCAGCGAGGAGATCCGGCAATGGAACAGCCGTGGCCAGGTCGGCCAGTCGTCGCCGGAGCGGGAGCCTCCCGCAAAAGGCAAGTCGGCACCGGAGATTGTCCGAACGGCCCTGTGTGTGGAGCCCCGGGATGGCATTCTCCGTATTTTCATGCCGCCGCTGGAGGAGCTTGAGCCCTATCTGGCATTGGTGTCAGCCATCGAGAAAACCGCTGCAACTCTCCAACAACCGGTATTGCTGGAGGGCTACGAGCCACCCTCGGACCACCGGATCACCCATTTCCGGATCACCCCGGACCCGGGGGTGATCGAAGTGAATGTGCAGCCGGTCCGGACCTGGGACGAAATGGTGGAGCAGACCGAATCCCTGTACGCCGACGCCTACGAATGCCGGCTCACCTCCGAGAAGTTTATGATGGACGGCCGTCATACCGGCACCGGTGGCGGCAACCATTTTGTGCTGGGCGCCCAGAAGGCAGAGGATTCGCCCTTCCTGCGACGTCCGGACCTGTTACGCAGCCTCATCAGTTACTGGCATAACCACCCCAGCCTGTCCTACCTGTTCTCCGGCCTGTTTATCGGTCCCAGCTCCCAGGCGCCGAGAATCGACGAAGCCCGCAACGATCACGTGTTCGAAATGGAACTGGCGTTCCGGGAGATGGAGCGGTTATGCCCTGTGGGCAAAAAAGTCGCGCCCTGGGTGGTGGACCGCTTGCTCCGGGACCTGCTTACGGACGTCACCGGCAATACCCACAGGGCCGAGTTCTGTATCGACAAGCTCTATTCCCCGGACGGCCCGGGTGGGCGTCATGGTCTGCTCGAGTTGCGGGCCTTCGAGATGCCACCCCATGCCCGCATGAGCCTGACCCAGCAATTGCTGCTGCGGGCGCTGGTGGCCCGATTCTGGGAGCAGCCCTACAAACCCAGCGGGCTGGTTCGCTGGGGAACCGAGCTGCACGACCGGTTCCTACTACCTCACTATGTCTGGCAGGACTTCGAGGACGTCATCGACGATATGAAGGCCCAGGGTTACCCGCTCGAGAGCGAGTGGTTCGCGCCCCATTTCGAGTTCCGGTTCCCCCGGATCGGCGATTACAAGGTCAAGGGCATAACCCTTGAGCTGCGTTCGGCTCTGGAGCCCTGGCATGTGACCGGGGAACACGGCGCTATCGGCGGCACCGCCCGCTACGTGGATTCTTCCCTGGAGCGTTTGCAGGTGAAGGTACGCGGCGCTGCCCCGGATCGTTACCAGATCACCTGCAATCAGGTGCCGTTGCCGCTTCAGCCAACAGGGATGGTGGGTGAATCGGTCGCCGGCGTCCGGTACCGGGCCTGGCAGCCATCCCAGTGCATGCACCCGACCATTGGTGTGGATGGGCCTTTGGTGTTTGATATCGTGGACACCTGGAATGAACGCAGCCTGGGCGGCTGTGAATATCACGTGACCCATCCCGGTGGCCGGAATTTCGAGACTTTGCCGGTGAACTCGTTCGAAGCGGAAGGCCGCCGCATGGCGCGCTTCTTCCGGATGGGACACAGCTCGGGGCAACAGCCCCTGCGGCCGGTTCCGGAGCATCGGGAGTTTCCGTTTACCCTGGATCTGCGATATCACAAATAAGATGCCTGGACATGTGGTTTGATGCTGGCTCCGGAGAGTAGAAAGCGGCTATGCTTCCAGCTCACTGACTAACGGAGCCTGAATTCAAGGTGGCGAAGCAGCAAGCAGTTACTGACATCCTCCGCCAGTACCATCCGGTGCCGGACCGGTTTGATGAGCTTGGCACCGGGGGTTCCGGGCCCAAGTCGCACTGGCGTCCGTTGTTGCAGCAGCTGAACCTTGAGTCTGTCGCTGGTCTCAACCTCAGGGCTCAGGCGGTTTCCAATGCCATCGCCGAAGATGGCGTAACCTACAACGTCTATGAAGACCCCCGCGGCGATACCCGACCCTGGGAGGTGGATCTGCTGCCGCTGGTGTTGGGCGCCGATGAATGGCAATGGCTCTCGAAAGCCGTCGCCCAGCGTGCAGAGCTCCTGGACAGCGTTCTGGCCGATCTATACGGCGAGCAGTCGCTGTTAAAAGAAGGTCTTATGCCTCCGGCCCTGGTCTACGGGCAGGCGGGTTTCCAGTGGCCCTGCCAGGGGATTCAGCCTGCCGGGGGCCGGTTCCTGCACCTGTATGCCGTGGATCTGGCGCGCGCACCAGACGGCGGTTGGTGGGTAATGGCAGACCGTACCCAGGCGCCCTCCGGCGCCGGTTACGCCCTTCAGAACCGGCTGGTGATTTCCCGGGCGTTCCCGGCGCCATTCCACAACCTGCCGGTAACCAACCTTTCGGAATTCTTCCAGGGTTTCCAGAACAGTCTGGCGGGCATGTCGCCAGCCGGAACCGAGTCACCGCTTTGCGTTCTGCTGACCCCGGGCCGTTTCAACGAAACTTATTTCGAACATGTGTTCCTGGCCCGTTACCTGGGTTTGCCGCTGGTCGAGGGCCAGGATCTTACCGTGCGAGATGACACGGTGTACCTGAAAACGCTTCAGGGCCTGCGGCGGGTACACGCCATTTATCGCCGGCTGGACGATGGCTTCTGTGATCCGCTGGAGCTTCGCGCCGATTCCGTGCTGGGGATTCCCGGGCTTCTGGGAGCGGTGCGGGCAGGCAAGGTGCTGATGG
The DNA here is from genome assembly GCF_002341575.1 of Marinobacter sp. UBA2498. Taxonomy (NCBI): domain Bacteria; kingdom Pseudomonadati; phylum Pseudomonadota; class Gammaproteobacteria; order Pseudomonadales; family Marinobacteraceae; genus Marinobacter; species Marinobacter sp. UBA2498. Next base: position 52,603 of record NZ_DDOI01000145.1, read on the forward strand.
CAAATGCCCTGGGTTCCGGGGTGCTTGAGAGTGCGGCGTTATTCGGGTTTTTGCCGGAGATTTCGAAGAAATTACTGGGCTCGCCTCTGGCTATGCCGTCGGTGGCGTCCTGGTGGTGTGGTGAGAAACCGGCTCTGGATTATGTCATTGAGCACCTGGACGAGCTGGTCATTAAACCGGCCTTCGCGAGCATGCGAATGGAGCCGGTGTTCGGTTACCAGGTGAAAGGTGCAGAGCGGGACGCCCTGATCAAGAAGATGCATGCCCATCCCCATGCCTTTGTCGGCCAGGAGCTCGTCCATCTTTCCCAGGCGCCGGTCTGGAAGGGGGATCCGGAGCAGCCGCTGGCCACCCGGTCCATCGGCCTGCGGCTGTTTGCGGCGGCCACGCCTTCCGGCTGGCGGGTCATGCCCGGTGGGCTGACCCGGGTCGCCATGGATGCGGGTGTGGAAGTCATCTCCATGCAACGGGGAGGGCTGTCGAAGGACACCTGGGTACAGGCTCGCTACACGGCTCCCTCCAAGTCACTGATCAAGAGACGGCTGCAGGTGTCTGACCTGCTCGACGGCGAGCGGGACACGCCCTCCCGGGTGGGGGAAAACCTGTTCTGGATGGGCCGGCACTCGGAGCGGGCGGAGGGAACTGCCCGTTTATTGCGGGCGGCGTTCAACCGTCTGTCGGGCCACGACCAGGCCAGCGAAGAAGCCCTGCTCGGGCTGCAACAGGCAGCCGAACAATTCGGGACCCTTCCGGAGCCTGAAGAAGATGCGGTCCCCGAGCCGCTTCCCGACGCCTTGTTGAGAGCGGTGAGTGACCTGCAATTTCCGGGTTCAATCGCGTCGATTCTTGATGCCCTGCTGTTCAACGCCAGCCAGGTCCGGGACCGTCTGTCTTCCGACAACTGGCACACGCTCAATCGGGTGGGCAAGCCCCTGAGCCCGGCGCCAACCACGCCAGACCGGTCGATTCGGGCACTGAACCTGGTGTTGCTTGATTGCATCTCCCTGGCGGGCTTTGCGATGGATGACATTACGCGGGATGCCAGCTGGGTTTTCCTGGTCATCGGCCGGCGCCTGGAGCGACTGGCCAATCTCTGTACGCTGATTTGCGTGCCCCTGTTCAGCGACCGGTTCAGCCGCCATGCCATGCTCGAGTGGCTGCTGGAAGTGGCCAACTCGGAAGTCACCTACCGCACCCGGTACCGTCGGACACCAGAGCTTCTGGGGGTACTCCATACCCTGGTGATAGACGCAAGCAACCCTCATTCGGTGATGTTCCAGCTGCGCCAGCTGCAGAAGGACCTGCCGGAAATGGGGCGTAAAACCGGCCAGCTGTTTCCGCCGGATCTGAACGAATCGCTGCAGCGGCTGCGAGCGCTTGATTTGCATCCGTTTGAGCGCAAGCGCCCGGACAAAGCCTGTGAAGCCCTGGCGGAGCTATTGTGTGACATCCGGTCGGAGGCCTATCGTGTGTCTGATGAAATTCAGCGGCAGTGTTTTATTCACACCCGGTATTCCGACCGGTCTGTGAACCCGGATTGAGGCACCTGTCATGACATTTGTCCGTTACCATGTGCGTCATGAGACCCTCTACCAGTACGATCAGGTGGTGGGGGAGTCCCACCATTTGCTGAGACTGACACCGCGGGCCCTGCCCTGGCAGCGGAATCTGGAACATCATCTGGCGATTGCACCGGAACCCCCGGTGCGAAGCTCGTTCCTGGACAGTTTCGGCAATCGGATTACCAAGATTGATTTTACCGCGGAACATGAGTACTTACGGATCATCAGCGAATTCTGGGTGGAGCTTCGTGAGCGTCCGAAACCCTCGGCAGCCGCGGCAAAAGTTCCCTGGGAAACCGTCCGCGATAGCCTGCGGTACCGTGCCGACAGGAAGTTCCCGGCGGACCATCTTCAGGCTACGGCGTTCCGGTTTGTCTCCACCAATGTGCCCATTGATTCCCAGTACGCCGCCTATGCCCGGGAGGCGTTCCTTCCGGGGCGCGCGCTGGTAGAGGCGGCTGATGCCCTGATGCGGATGATTCATCGCGATTTCAGTTTCGATGCAACGGCGACGGAAACCTTCACTCCGGTCGAACAGGCGTTCAAGGCCC
>NZ_DDOI01000145.1:54798-55793 GCF_002341575.1 Marinobacter sp. UBA2498
CGACTGCAACGGAAACCTTCACCCCGGTTGAGCAGGCGTTCAAGGCCCGTCGCGGGGTCTGCCAGGATTTCTCCCACATCATGATTGCCTGCCTGCGTTCGGTTGGGCTGGCGGCCCGTTACATGAGCGGGTATATCCTGACCCATCCGCCCGAGGGCAAGGAGCGCCTTGTTGGAGCCGATGCTACCCATGCGTGGGTGGCTGTGTTCGTGCCGGATTTCGGCTGGCTGGAGCTGGATCCTACCAATGCCCTGAGGCCGGACCTGGAACACATTACCCTCGGCTGGGGCAGGGACTTTTCCGATATCACCCCGATGCGGGGCGTCCTGCTGGGGGGTGGTGGACATGAACCGGAGATTGCCGTGACCGTGGTGCCCGAGGAGGAGTTCGCCTCCCTGTACGGCGACGGCGAAACCTATCTGGAAGAACTATCGACTTAACCGAATCCACCCGTCCGGTTGTGGTTGAGCTTATCCATACGTTCACTTCCTTACGGCGGAGTGCCGCATAGCAAGCTATGCTTGCGGGCTTTCGATGGCACCCGGACGACACGGAATGATTGAAACGTTTTTCTCGACTTACATCAGCAGCACCATTCGCTTCCTGTTCCTGCTGGCGCCTTTTTTCGTAGTGACCATGTTCCTGGCGCTGACCAGGGGCCTGCCAGCAACCGAGAAAACATCGATCATCCGCCGTGCCTGCGTTTCGGCCTTTCTGATGGGCGTGATTCTGTTCTTTGCCGGCCCGCTGTTGTTCAGCGCCATCGGCATTACCCTGAATTCGTTCCGGATCGGTGCCGGTTGCCTGCTGTTTCTGACCGCCATCAGCCTGGTGACCAGTGGTACCCGGAATCACGCCACCGGGCTGCCTGATGAGGACCGTGATGACATTGCCGTTGTGCCACTGGCTATTCCGGTGATGATTGGCCCGGCCACCATTGGTGCAATCATGGTGTATGGCGCCGAGCTTAACCGGGTATCCGAAGTGGCAGGCGG
>NZ_DDOI01000145.1:55887-58703 GCF_002341575.1 Marinobacter sp. UBA2498
AAGTGGCAGGCGGACTCCTGGGATTGGTATCCAGCCTGCTGATCCTCGCGGTGCTGCTGCACCTGTCCGGCTACCTGGAGAAGGTGCTGGGCAAGACCGGCCTGAACATCATGTCCAAGATCAGCGGTCTGATCCTCTCTGCTATGGCGGCTGAAATCGTGTTGACGGGCATTGCGGGTTTCATTGCCTCCACCTAGAGTATCGCGGGACAGGTTTTCGCTGCAGGGTGTCTGATGTCTGCCAATACCATTGAGCACAATCGCAAACGATACGATTTCTCCGGCGTGGAGTCGGTGTGGCTGTTTGGTTACGGCTCGCTGATCTACAAGGTGGATTTCCCCTTTCTGGAGCAGCGCCCGGCGTCGATTCGAGGGTGGGAAAGGCGGTTCTGGCAGGGTTCCCACGATCATCGGGGCACGCCGGAGGCCCCCGGCCGCGTGGTTACCCTGGTAGAAAAGCCAAATGCTGTCTGCAAGGGCATGGCGTTCAGGGTGTCACCCAAAGTGTTCGAGCACCTGGATGTCCGTGAAAAGAACGGCTATCTGCGCCTGAGCATCACGCTCACCTTCGACGATGGCAGCCATGCCGACGGCCTGGTTTACATTGCCACCGAAGACAACGAAGCCTTCCTGGGCCACGCGCCGGACGCGGATATTGCCCGCCAGATCGCCTCTGCCTCAGGCCCCAGTGGCCCGAATGCCGATTATCTCTTGCGCCTTGCAGAGTCCCTGAGGGCAATGGGTGCGGATTGCCAGCACACCTTTGCCATCGAATCCCACCTGCGTGATGAGTTGAGCTAAGTCCGTTTAAGTTTGCTTTAAGGTTCGGGGAGCACACTCACCAGACCTTGAATCACACTTATCCCGGAAAATCCCATGGGCTTGTCCTCAAAACCCACTCTTCACGCGCAGCCGTTTGTGCATAGCGGAACCGGTCGGTTTCAATGGCCTGCAATCAAACCGCATTGGCTGGTGTTGATCAGCGCCTTTGCACTTACCGCTCTGTATAACGTTCCTTTCTACACCGCCCTTGATCGATACGTCGGCTTTGATCAGCCGATGCTGATGTTCAAACTCGCGTTTTTGTTGCTGCTGGTCAACCATCTCCTGATCAGCCTGTTTTCGGCACGATTTATCCTGAAGCCGGTACTGGTGTTTCTGTTTTTAAGTGCAGCGCTCAGTGGGTATTTCATGAACGCGTATGGCGTGCTGATCGACAAGCACATGCTGCAGAACGTGTTCGAAACCGATGTGCAGGAGGCTCGCGGCCTGCTGAGCCTCGGACTGCTTGTGCACATGGCGCTCTTCTTTGTGATTCCGGTTGTGCTGCTCTTCCTGGCACGCGTGAGCTGGCCGGCGGGCCTGAAAAGGGTCACTCACTGGTTGGCCCCGATCATTGTTGATATCGCTCTGATTCTGGTACTGGCGTTGACCAGCTATCAGGAGATGGCTTCAACGTTCCGTAATCACCGCGACATCAAGGATCTTGTGGTGCCGGTGAACAGTGTTGCTGCCCTGGCATCGCTGGGTAGCAAGGTGGCTGCGGCGCAGTTTCCCCAGGAATACCAGCAGGTGGGGCTGGATGCGACGGTTTCTCTCCCGGTTTCCGATCGCGCCAAACCCAATCTGGTGGTTTTCGTTCTTGGTGAAACTGCGCGCGCAGACCATTTTGGTCTGAATGGCTATCAGCGCGATACCACCCCGGAGCTCAGTAAACTGGCCCGGCAATCGGGCGGAACACTGGTCAATTTTCCCCGCGTATCCTCCTGCGGGACCGCAACGGCCTTGTCGGTGCCCTGTATGTTCTCGTGGCTGGGCAGATCGGATTACGATGAAGCCGTGGCCAAGAACAGTGATAACTTCCTGGATGTCATGACCCGCGCCGGCATCGTCAGTACCTGGCTGGATAATAACTCCGGCTGCAAGGGCATGTGTGACCGGATTCCGACCGTTCGTCCGGAGGATACCGACCTTTGCCAGGGCGAGTACTGTGATGATCTGGTGCTGCTGAAGGGTGCCCATCAGCAGCTCGATGTTGCAGAAAACAACGACCATTTCATGGTGTTGCATCAGCTTGGCAGTCACGGTCCCGAGTACTACAAGCGCAGCAAACCGGACCAGAAAAAGTTCCTGCCCGAGTGTCAGAGCAATGAACTGCAGAGTTGTGACCAACAGGCCATCATCAACGCCTACGATGACAGTATTCTGGTAACCGATCGCTTGCTCGGAGAAACCGTGCGCATGCTGAAATCCATGCAGGCGGATTACAACACTGCTCTCGTGTATGTCTCTGACCATGGCGAGTCACTGGGCGAGGGTGGCATCTACCTGCACGGTATTCCTTACATGCTGGCGCCGGAGGCCCAGACCCATGTGCCCATGGTTGTGTGGTTGTCAGACGGTTTCCGGATGGATAACCGGATTGATGCCGAGTGCGTCAACCGGATCGCATCGCAACCGTTGAGCCACGACAACCTGTTCTCCTCCATGCTGGGACTGATGAACGTGAAGACCGGGGCGATCAAGCCGTCGCTCAATATTTTCGAGGACTGCAGAACCACCTGAGGCGCTGAACGTTTTCTTCACCTTCTGACAGAAAATTCGACACTACCGGCCATTCAAACGTCAAGCTGACGGGGCCTTGCGTAAAGATCCTGCAAAGCCGGCCCCAAGGCACTGACATTCGCTCCCGCTTCGATAATCTGGGTTCAGAGGCATCCGGCACTGGGTCCGGATGCGAGATCTGTCTCTGAGCAGAACGGGAGAATCATCATGAAGCGACTGTTGATCGGAAGCCTGGTAACGGCATTCCTGATG
>NZ_DDOI01000145.1:58801-60249 GCF_002341575.1 Marinobacter sp. UBA2498
GTAACGGCATTCCTGATGGCATCGGCTCCGGTGATGGCCAACGACGATGACCGCCGTGGTCACGGCTGGCAAAAGCACCATGAGCGGGGCAATGCCCTGCCGCCTGGCCAACAGAAAAAGTTCCTGCAGGCCCACTACCGCGACGACCGTTATGATCGGCACCATCACAAGCCCCGGCACTACAAACAGCATAAGTGGGACCGCAAGCACCACAATCGTTACGATCGCCACGGCTACCATGGTGACAAGCGCCATTGGGGCAAGAAGCACAAGCGCGATGTCTATCGCGACAGGCATGACCGCCGGCGTGACTGGCATCGCAACCATTCAGGCCATTACCTCCTCAAACTGGGCTACGGTGACGGATTGCCGCCGGAGGCCCGGATTGGTCGGATCATTCACGACACTCACGCGCTAATTGAATCGTCCCGGCACTGAATGAAGCTTCCTGGCTCCGGAGCTGCTGTTGCTCCGGGGCTGGATTAAATCCTCTTGCAGGCTCCTTGCGCCGGTGCTGCAGGCCAATGAGCAGCAGGGGCACCACGATCATCAGGCTGCCGGCCAGGAACCACAGGTCGGGCACCTCTCCGAACCAGATCCAGCCAATCCCCACGGCCCAGATCAGACCGGTGTACTCGGCGCTGGTGACCTGGTTGGCGTCTACCTGGCGGTAGGCCAGCAATACGGTGATGTTGTAGCCCAGAATGAACAGGGCCGAGCCCATGGCGCCGATCAGGATGCCTGAATCCCACTGTGCGCCTTCCCACCAGGCCAGGGCGCCAGCCGCTGGCAGAATCAGCAGGTAGTTCAGGAATAGTTTGTGGACAGTGCTCTGCTGTTTCGGCAGTTTCCGGACCAGCACGGCGTTGATGGCCAGGGCAAACGCCGAGCCAAGGGCTGCCACGGCCGCCCAGTTGAATTCCACCGGCCGTAGAATGAGCACAATGCCGGCAAAGCCGCTGAACACGGCGGTTACGCTTAGGGGTGTCAGCTTTTCCCGGAACAGGAATACCGAGAGCACCATCACCAGGATGGGCGCGGCATAGAAGACGGCGTTGGCGGTTGCCAGCGGCAGGTTGCCCAGGGCGATCACCATGCACAGGAGGCCGGCCAGGTGGATGTGGGCCCGGAAGGTGTGGATCTTCAGTCCGGCGAACAGGTTTTTCCGGTCCAGTTGCCCGGCCATTGGCAGCAGAAGGCCCAGGGTGATCAGGCAGCGCAGAAACGCAAACTGAAATACGGGCGCGCCGGGCTCCAGGAGTTTGATGAACACGTCAGAGATCAATGCCATGGCGTTGCCGATCACCAGCAGCAGGATGGCGCTGTTTACGGTTTTTCCTGACATGTTTTTCTCCTTTGGTCTTCAAGCTCTGGTGCAAGAGCAAATCGTGTGGCTCCCTCCGAAAACCGCTGTGAATACGTCCCTGTACGCTTGCTCTCCGCCATCC
>NZ_DDOI01000145.1:60495-60802 GCF_002341575.1 Marinobacter sp. UBA2498
CCATTAGAAAATTAGATAATGAAACTGCCACCCCTGAAAGCTCTGCCTGTCTTCGAAGCCGTTGCCCGTCTCAACAGCTTTTCCCTCGCTGCCGATGAGTTGGCGGTGAGCCAGAGTGCGGTGAGTCACCAGATCAAACAGCTGGAAAAATACCTGGGGGAGCCGCTTTTTTCGCGCGGCGGCCGGTCGCTGTCGTTGACTGATCAGGGACGCCAGTATCTGGATGCGGTCAGTTCTGCGCTGTTGCAGATCGAGCGTGCCAGTGAGCAATTAGTGGGGCATGAGGAGGCCAGGATCCGGTTGTCGG
>NZ_DDOI01000142.1:0-1505 GCF_002341575.1 Marinobacter sp. UBA2498
TGCCAGTGAATGGACGTCATCTCATCCAGGTTATTGGTCACGTTGATCTTGACGTTTTCGCCTTCCTTGAAGCGCATCACCGGTCCCGGGGATGCGCCGTTGTATCCGATGCCTTCCTTCACAAAATCGCCGGTATCAATTTTTACCCGGTCGACCGTAAGGTCGTATTCGCCGGCCAGAACCATGGCTGGCATCAGCAGGCTCAAAAGCCCTGTCAAAAAGCGTGGTTTCATCTGTGTTGCTCCGAACTACACGTCATTGAAGCCGGGCCGAGAAACGTGTCTCAGCCCCGCGCTCGCGGACCTCAGTTAAGCGAGTTACTCGAAATTGACCTCACCGTACATCCCGGCCTGATAGTGGCCCGGCACGTTGCAGGCAAATTCGATATTGCCTTTATCAGAGAACTTCCATACCACTTCTTTACTTTGGCCCGGTTCCAGCAACACGCTGTTCGGGTCGTCATGCTTCATGGAATGGCCATTCCCCATATCCATATTCATCATGTCGTGGTTCAGCTTGCCGCCCTGGATGACGCCATGCTCAACCATCATCATCATTTCCTCTTGATGAGCTTCGTGCATGTCGGGAGTGCCAACATTGAACTCATGGACGAGGTTTCCCTTGTTCTCCACCACGAAGCGAACGGTTTCACCCGGCTTTACACTGATTTCTTCGGGTTCGTAGTAGTTGTCGTACATCTCGACAGTTACGGTTCGGCTGGCCTCCGACGCTTTGCCAGGTTCACCGCTTGTAGCGCCGTGCCCGTGGCCACCATCATGGGTGCCAGCCGCAAACGCTGTTGCCGACATTGAAAGCGCCATACCCGCTACGAATAGTTTTGATGCATTCATCTTTTTATCCTCTGTAAAATAAAAATCGCGAAAACACTGCTGGATTGAGCCCCAATCTTGAGCAATGTCCAGAATCGGTTGTTACCTTCTCTCACTAACCTGAATTCTTTCTGAAAAACTCGAACTATTTTCCGTTCAGGCTGAATTCAGGTTAATCAGTCACACTTTCGACCGCGGACCATACATAGAAGGAAAAACTCATGCGTTTACTGCTCGTCGAAGATGACCGCTTGCTTGCTGAGGGTCTGGTCAGGCAGTTGGGAAAAGCAGGTTTCAGCGTTGATACAACTCCCAGTGCCCGAGAAGCCGTCGTTCTGGGTGAGCAAGAGGATTACCGTGCTGTTGTTCTGGACCTGGGTCTACCTGATGGCAACGGGCTGGACGTATTGAGAAAGTGGCGAACGAATCACGTCAGCTGTCCGGTCTTGATTCTGACCGCGAGAGGCGATTGGCAGGATAAGGTTAACGGCTTAAAAGCCGGGGCAGACGATTACCTGGCAAAACCTTTTCAGACAGAAGAGCTAATCGCACGCCTCAACGCACTCGTGCGTCGAAGTGAAGGAAGGGTCCATGCTCAGGTTAAAGCCGGCCGCTTTGAACTGGACGAAAACCGCCAGAGTCTCAAGATGGACGACGGCGTGGAACATACACTTA
>NZ_DDOI01000142.1:1564-2589 GCF_002341575.1 Marinobacter sp. UBA2498
GACGGCGTGGAACATACACTTACCGGCACCGAATTCCGGCTGCTACGTTGTTTGATGAGCCGCCCTGGCCACGTCTTTTCCAAAGAACAACTAATGGAACAGCTTTACAACTTGAATGATAGCCCGAGCGAAAACGTCATTGAGGCGTATATTCGGAGGTTAAGGAAGCTAGTGGGCAGCGAAACCATCTCAACACGACGCGGCCAGGGGTACATTTTTAATGCGATTCCTTAAAAAGCCTGCGTCCGTAAAAGGAACCTTGCTTGCGCTGTTACTGCCCGCCGGAATTGGTCTAATGGGGGTGGCGTGGTTGGTCCATGGCTTGCTGCTCGACCGAATGTCTCGGGAATTCGTTGAAAGCCGACTGAAAGATGAAGTCGTTTTCCTTGAGCACCAGATTCGCGACGCGAATGGTGAAGTTGACACTCTCCAGACGGGCGATTATTTCCAGGATGTTTTTCATCATGCCTTTGCCATACATACACCCGAACAGACCATCATTTCACCCGATACTTGGGAGCCCTTGTTAACGCCTCTGATTGAAAACGAAGAAGACGGAACCGTTCGCGTAGAAGATGCCGAAACCACTGATACTCCCTTAGACATCCTCGCCTACCGAAAGTCTTTTCAGGTCGGTGAAACACCCATCGTCGTAATCGTTTCTGAAGATCTGGGTGCGCTGAAACGCAGCCAAGCTGCACTTCATGCCTGGACCGCCGTAGTATCAGTTCTGTTGATTATGCTCTTGGTCGCCGTGCTCTGGTTCGGAATCACGATGTCCATGCGACCGGTTGTCACACTCAAAGCCGCATTAAAAAGACTCCAGGACGGAGAGATCTCCCGAATCAACGTTCAGTCGCCAGAGGAGTTCCACCCGCTGGTTCTTCAACTAAATCAGTTGCTGGACTCCTTAGATCAGCGACTGGAGCGCTCCAGGGACGCTCTCGCAAACCTGTCTCATAGCGTCAAAACCCCCATCGCAGCCGTCCGGCAGATACTGGAAGACGACACACGTCCTCTCGACA
>NZ_DDOI01000142.1:2731-5792 GCF_002341575.1 Marinobacter sp. UBA2498
GGTGGAGCGACTAAGCGATATCGACAGGCAATTAGAAGCTGAAATGCGTCGAAGCCGTTTTGCAGGGCCCCAGATTGGAAAAAGCGCCTACCCCATAAAACAGGCACGGGATCTTTTGTGGATGCTCGGTCGTTTATATCCGGAAAAGTCGTTTGAACTATCGAGTTCTCTGCCTGAAGACAGCCGATGGCCGATAGAAGAACATGATCTAAATGAAGTATTGGGCAACTTACTCGACAATGCTGGCAAATGGTCTTCGAGATGCGTAGAGCTCTCTGTGGAACAAGGCAGCGGCTTCAAGCGAATAGTTGTTGCTGATGATGGCCCAGGGGTTAATCACAAGGATTTAGCCAGTTTGGGCCAAAGGGGTCTGCGGCTAGATGAGCAAACACCTGGGCACGGTCTCGGCCTTGCTATCGTTCGAGATATAGTGACTCGCTATGAAGGTAAAATCAGCTTTTCGACTAAGTCCTGTAGCGGTTTACGCGTTTCTATCGAATTATTAAGATAAAATCGAATGTTCGCTTTTGTTTAGCAGCGGACCGATCGAGGCGTCCGGTGGAGGCCGTAGGCCAGCAAGGTCAGGGACTGGCGAGCCTAAGAGAGACAGAGAGAAATAGATTTCTCTCTGTCCGGTTGCTGCAATTTGTGAAATTAAGATGGGTTATGCCAACTAACACACGCCGTCAAGGGTTTCCAGATGATCAGCCCACTTTTGCAGCCACTCGCGACATTCGGGTTCATAATCGTGCAGATCATAAGTCCCTTCAATACCCTTTCTTGAATGCCCTATCACTGCCTCAGCCACTTCATTGCGACAGCCTAAACGAGACAACCCCGTGCGAACCGTACGACGCAGATCATGTGGAGACCAGTCAGGAATGCTATCCAGCCAAGCTTGGCCTGGCTTAAAGTAGGTGCCACTTCGAGCCTTGGCAGAATTTCTCAAATACCATTTTGTTTCGGTAAGCGATTTCTGCTGGATCGGCAATCCCGTCCGACTCGAAGGAAACAGATAGGTATTGGTGGTTAAACGAAGCTGACGGAGAAAAGCCACAGCTTGGCTCGGCAACTGCACATACCGCTCGGCTCCGTTCTTGGAGTCTCGCATATGCCAAACTGCTCGATCGAGATCTACATCAGACCAACGCGCCTTACAAACCTCACCCGTGCGAGCTCCTGTCCACAGAGTCAAACGAATGACGTTCTTTTGTGTTACCGAGAAACCAGAGCCTGGCAACCACGCTAACACTTCCTTCAACTCCGCATCGGACAATACGCGTTTGCCCCGAACAGACGTAAGTCGGACGCTAGCCTGCTTCAGGCTCGACTTTGCCAACAAAGCCGGGTTCGCAAAATCATCATCAAACTTGCCAAGGCCAATCGCATAGTCGTAGGCGGCACTGAGCTCACGCAGCACATTCCCAGCCTGAACGTTTGCTCCCCGGTCAAGAATGTCCTTCACCATCTCTACCACATGTTTACGCCGAACTTCTGCAGCAGATCGATCCCCCAGAGTGCGTACAGCATCACCGTACAGGGTGCGCCTAGTCTCGGCCTGCCCCTTAGGTTTCCGTGCACCAGGAACTCGTTTCTGAGCCCCAGTTCGACGATTTACAACCAGTCGATCCTCAATCACTTCAGTTAAGTACAGATCAACCAAGTCACGAACAGTAAACGCGGCCACCTCTGCCGCTTCCTTTTCCTGTTCAATTTTTGCACTTTGACGTACTTTCTCCCGCTGAATTTCGGCACGAATGCATACGCCATCTCGTCGTAAAGCCTTCATCCGAGCAAGCTCTAGGCGAGCCTCAGCCAGACTCATCGAGGGGTAATTCCCTATCTTGACTTGAGTTAGCTTGCCCGTTTCGGGGCTCCGATAGCGATAGATGAACGACCTGCCACCGGCTAGCCCCGCAAGTCACACGCAGACCGGCATTCTCTCCAGTGTCCACTTTGACTTTATCGCCAGGCCGCATCGTCTCGATGGCTCTCGCCGATAGTGGCTTGTTGCCGTGTTTGTTATTCTGCATGCTTTGATCCATTAACTGATTGGAACGATAGCCATCGATGGCATTGATGAAGCTCTGGCCATAAGTATAGCTTTTCATCATCAACAGCCTTTTTTGTTAAGGCGCCCACAACCCTACACCAAAAGCTATACCAAAACCTATACTCTTGAACTGGATTACAGCAGATTTCATCAGACTCCTTCAGATGCTACACAGACAAATTTACCAGAAAACCCCCTGTCAAAAGGCGGTTTGAAGCTATCCTACAGGCGAGCTACCAGTGAGCACAGACGATCTCAAAACTTCACACACCCACGTCTTCGTCGGTGTTGTCCTTGTCGAATTTTTCCACCGGGCTGTCTTCATCGCACTGCGGTTCGTGCATGAAGGTGTTGGTCACGTCCACCACGCCCAGATGCTGGATGGTGCGGCGGCCGATCAGCACCGGATAGATCATGTCGCTGCGGTTTTCCAGGCTGAACTGCTCTTCGTGCACGGTATCGCCGAAGCAGATTTCCATCAGCACCACCGGGCGGCGCTCTTCACCACCGGCACCGCGAATAATCACATCGCGATAGAGCGGGCGCTCAAATTTGCGCGACACTTTTTCGTCTTCGTCCTGGTCTTCCACGTTCACTTCAAAGCGCACCCACTCCTCGCCGTCTTTTTCAAAACGTTCAATGTTGCGGGCGTGCAGGGAAGAGGTGAGGGCACCGGTGTCGAGTTTGCTTTTCACTTTCACGCCCCAGGGTTCCAGCGTGGCGTTTTCGATCCAACCGAACACATGCTGAATTTCCACATTGCTCGCGTGGCTGGCCGTGAAGGTGAAAAGCAGACTCAGAGCTATCAGAATACGTCGCATGGTTATCCTCTTTAATCGTATCGGTTCTTGGATCCTGAGACCCGGGCGGATCACGGGCGTTCCCGTAACCCGAGCACCCGACGCCGCATATCCTGCGACGCCACCTGGTCGGCGGTTACCGCTTCGCCCACGTTGAGCTTCACGCGGGACCAGAAACGCTTCGGCAGCCGGGTCAACGCCGGGCCGC
>NZ_DDOI01000142.1:5973-6864 GCF_002341575.1 Marinobacter sp. UBA2498
ACCCCATAGACCGGAGAGTGCCATGGGAATTACCGGAACCCGATTTTCATTTACAATTTTTTCCATCCCGGTTTTGAATTCCGCCAGCTCACCGTCCCGGGTCAGCTTGCCTTCCGGGAAGATGCACACCACCTGGCCGTCCGCCAGTTCCTCGTTGATGCGCTCGAACGCCTGCTGGTAAATCTCCGGATTACGCTCCTTGGAATCGATCGGAATCGCCTTTCCGGTCCGGAAGATATAGTTCATCAACGGCAAATCGTAGATCGGCTTGGCCATCACGAACCGCACCGGCCGGCGCACGGCGCCGCCCAGCAGCAACGCATCCACATAGCTGACGTGGTTGCACACCAGCAGGCAGGGGCCTTCGTCCGGAATGTTCTCCATGCCCTGTTCCTTGATGCGGTACAGCACATTGGTGAGCATCCACACCAGCAGGCGGATCAGGAACTCCGGCACCCGGGTGTAGATGTAGGCGGCCACCAGCACATTGGCCAGCGACAGCACCAGGAAGAACTCCGGTACGGTGAGATCGAGCACGCCGACCAGCACGATACCCGCCACCGCCGAACCCACCATGAACAGGGAATTGAGAATATTGTTGGCGGCGATGATGCGCGCCAGATGGCTGGGGTTGGAACGCTGCTGGATCAGCGCGAACAGCGGCACGATATAGAAGCCGCCGAACACCCCGATGCCAAGCAGATCCACCATCACCCGCCAGCCGGCCGGCTGTTGCAGGAAGGCGGCGATGTCCACCGACACATCCTTGGGCAGGCCGGCGTAGGAGAAGAACAGGTCGATGCCGAAGGCGCTCAACCCGATTGAACCCAGCGGCACCAGGCCCAGCTCCACGCGGTGGCCGGACATTTTCTCGCACAGGTAGGAGCCCAG
>NZ_DDOI01000142.1:6902-7596 GCF_002341575.1 Marinobacter sp. UBA2498
GCCGAGCAGATAGTCGTCCACGTAGACCTTGAGCTGGGTGGTGTAGGCGGCGCCGAGAAACCAGAACCAGCAAATGCCCAGCACGCACATCCACACCGATTTCACCTCCCGTGCGTAGCCGACGATATGCCAGGTTTCCCGCCACAGATTCCAGTTGATCTTCATTCCCGGGTCGGCGGCCGGCGCCTTGGGAATGCCACGGGCGGCCAGATACCCCAGCGCCGCCAGGCCCACCACCACCGCGGACACGATCAGCGGGTCGGCGGCGTCCATTTTCAGCAGCACCCCGGAAATCGAGCCGAGCAGAATCGCCAGAAAGGTGCCCATTTCCACCAGGGCGTTGCCGGACACCAGTTCCCGGGACGGCAAATGCTGGGGAATGATCGAGTACTTAATGGGGCCGAAAAAGGTGGACTGCAGACCCATGCAGAACAGCACCGCCAGAAGGAAATAGACGGCGTTGAAGAAAAAGCCCACCGCCGCGAACGTCATGATGAAGATTTCCACCAGCTTGATGCGCCGCACCAGCATGGCCCGGTCGTACTTGTCGGCGAGCTGCCCGGCCAGCGCCGAGAACAGGAAGAACGGCAGGATGAACAACGCCAGGGCCATGTTGTTCAGGGTGTTCACCTCGGTGCCGGCGACCACCCCGGAGGCGATCAGCAGAATCAGCGCCTGGCGGAACACGTTGTCG
>NZ_DDOI01000015.1:0-5292 GCF_002341575.1 Marinobacter sp. UBA2498
TGAGCGCTCTTTGCAGGCGGATCTGGGCCTGGCCCTGGTGCGGGAATCGCAGCAGGCGTTGCGGGAGGATCTGCGGTTGCTGGTGATGTCCGCAACCCTGGATACCGGGCCGATTGCGCAAGTGCTTGGAGACGTTCCCGTAATAACCAGTGAAGGACGGGCGTTTCCGGTCGATGTTCATTACCGGCCGTTGCCGCGCAGTGGCCGCATGGTGGATCAGGTTACCGCTGTGGTTCGGGAGGCATTGGCTGATCAAAGCGGCTCACTGCTGGTGTTTCTGCCCGGTGTGGGTGAGATACGTCGGGTTGAGCAACAGCTCCGTGCAAACCTGCCGGACCGGGTGATACTTGCTCCACTATACGGCAATCTGAAATCGGAGCAGCAGGACCAGGCAATCTCGCCGGCTCCCGAAGGCCAGCGCAAGGTGGTGTTGGCTACGGCTATTGCCGAAACCAGTCTGACCATTGAAGGGGTTCGGGTTGTTATCGATTGCGGTCAGCAGCGTCGGGCCGTTTTTGATCCCAACAGTGGCATGACCCGCCTGGTCACTGGCCGGGTATCCAGGGCTTCTGCGGAACAGCGTAAAGGCCGGGCCGGCCGGATGGAGCCCGGGGTCTGTTATCGATTGTGGAGCGAATCGGAACAGTTCGGATTGGCCGATTACACGCCGCCCGAAATTCTGGAGGCCGATCTGGCACCCTTGGTGCTGGAATTAGCCCAGTGGGGCGCGCGGGAAGCCGATGCCGTCGCCTGGATTGATAAGCCCCCTGCCGCCCATTGGAGGCAGGCTGTGGCCCTCCTGCGGTGGCTCGATCTGCTCGATTCAGACGGAGCTATTACGGACCACGGCAAAGCGGCCCGGGAGCTGGGTATACACCCGCGACTGGCGCATATGGTGCTGAAAGGCCGTTCTATAGGGCTCGGAGGCGCGGCTGCGGCCGTGGCCGCCTTGCTGGAAGAGCGTGATCTCCTGGGCCCCGGAACTGGTGCGGACATGCACGAGCGGGTTCGGGTGTTCTTCGGGGAACGGCGGGATCGCACGCTGGATGTCGCTCGCCTGAAGGCTGTACGCCAGTCGGCCCGGCGTCTTTCCGGGCCCGGGACGACTGAGGCAACACCGCCCTCGGAGACCGAAATCGGCCGATTGCTTGCCCTGGCCTATCCGGACCGTATTGCCAGGCGGCGATCGGATAAGGCGGCGAGGTATCAGCTCAGTAATGGCAAAGGTGCGGTACTGAGAGAGGATGATCCCCTGGCACGGCACGAGTGGCTGGTGGCGGCCGAGCTGGATGGCCAGGCCCGCGAAGCCACGATTTACCTGGCCGCGCCGGTGGACATTCCGGACCTGGAGCTCGACCTGGCTGACCACATACAGGAGATCGAAGAGGCACTGTGGGACGACAGCCAGGGTAAAATTCTGGCGCGGCGTGCGCGAAAACTGGGTGAACTCGTGCTTCAGGAAAAGCCGCTCGGCCGGGTGGATCCGGAACTGGTCCGGCAGGGGCTGCTCAGCGCGATTCGGAAGAAGGGCCTGGAAAGCCTGCCCTGGAGTGATGGCAGTCGCCAGTGGCGTGCCCGAATGAGGTTGCTCGCCAGAACCTTCCCGGATTCCGGCTGGCCGGACACCGATGACGCGGCGTTACTGGATAGTCTCGAGGTTTGGCTGGGACCGTTTCTGGTCGGCATGACCCGATGGTCCGATCTGGCCCGGATCGACTTGCTGGCGGCCCTTAACAGCCTGATTGATTACCCGTCCCAGCAGCAGCTTCAGAGTCTGGCGCCAACACATCTGACCATACCGACCGGCCAGCGGGTGAGTCTGGATTACACCGCCGACAATGGCCCGGTGTTGGCGGCCAAGCTCCAGGCGCTGTTTGGCTGGAAAGAAACCCCTGCCGTTGCCGGTGGGCGGGTACCGGTGGTGCTTCATCTGTTGTCCCCCGCGCAACGGCCTCTGGCGGTCACCGCCGATCTGGCCAGTTTCTGGCATAACGCCTACCCCGAGGTGCGCAAGGATATGCGTGGGCGGTATCCCAAGCATCCCTGGCCGGAAGATCCGTTTACCGCCGAGGCTCAGCAGGGCACGAAAAAACGCCCAACTCGCTGATGCGTTTGCTGACCAGCGCGTGTGGCACCCGCTCAAAGTAGATATTCCGTGGCGTTATCCAGTCTCCCGGCGGTGCGTTGAGTTCTTCCGCGGGCATTTCCTCGAGTTCAACCGACCCGGGGTCGGCGTCGCTGTTCCGGAAGCTGTCGGCAAGAACCCAGAGGGGCTTCCCGGCCGCATGGGCCGCCAGAGCCAACAAGTGTGTACCGCTTTTGTTGATAAAATGCCCATTGGAAAGCCAGGTATCGCACCCGGTGATCACCAGGTCAGCCTGGGGCACAAACAGCCCCATCTGCGCATCGGTGATCAAGGTGACGGGTATGGCTAGCTCGTTCAGCGCCCGTGCCAGGGAGTGGCCCTCGAAGCCCGGGCTGCTCTGGGTGCAGATGACAGAGAAGGCCTGGCGCTGTTCCGCCATGTTACGAAACAGCGCCAGTACCGCGGAGCTGGCGCTATGGGTCAGTATCACCGGCGACTCTGGCAGAAGATCGAGGGCTTGCCGGGCAATGGTTCCGGTGGCATTTTCCAGCTGGTCTCTGATGTCCATGACGGCCTGAAGTGCGACCTGAACATCACTGGAAAGACGCTGCTCGATCATGGCCAGTGCATTGCCAATCACGATCATGCTCGGGCGTGCCGCCCGGAGTTCTGCCAGTAGCCTCAGAAATGTCTCGCCCTCTGGCTCGACCTCGTCCAGGTAAGATAGCAGTTGATCGAGGGTGTTCATTGCCAGCTGTGTAGCGCCTGACCGGGAGTCCGCTTTCAGTGCGGCCAGAAGGGACTTTGCCCTCGCATCAAGTTCCTGCATTCCGCTCTTCCGTGCTTATGTGCTGCTTCAAGGGTAGCACCTGTACGGTCTTTTCCTGATGTCTGGAGGTGAAAATAGCACTTGCCTGAATGTCAGCCCTGTATAAAATACGCGCAACTCAACCCCGAGTGCGCAGTATCCATGCACCTTGTTTCCTTCGATATTTTCCGAACCCTGGGTTTTCCCGACACCACCGTCCTCAAGCCGGACCAGTTTTTGCGTCATAAAGAACTGTTGCGGGAAGCAGATTGGGTCCTGTTTCCAGAGTACTGGCAGTTAAATGCCCTGGTTCACGGTCTCAAGTGCCGGGTGTTTCCCAGCGAAGCCAGCTACCGCATCGGCCACGACAAAGTGGAGATGACCCGTGCATTCCAGACGGTGGCCCCGGAGCACACGCCCTGGACCATGATTGAGGCCAACGGCCCGGTGGAACGTGACATGATCTGGGATGCCATGGTGCATCCGTTCGTGGCAAAGCTTCCCAAGGCCAGCATGGGCGAAGGCGTCTGGCTGATTGAATCCCGTGAGGACTGGCGCCGCTACTGCGAGCGCACTGACGTGCTCTACGCCCAGGAATACCTGCCTCTGGACCGGGATGCACGAGTTGTTGTGGTTGGCGATCAGGTGCTGACGGCTTACTGGCGAACCCAGGCCGATCAGGGCTTCTACAACAATGTGGCCCAAGGTGGCCGCATCGACAACAGCCCGGTTCCCCCGGCGATGACGGCGCTGGCATTGCGGCTGGCCCGGGATCTGGGTGTTGATCACGCCGGCTTTGATATTGCGCTGGTGGATGGCCACCCTTACGTACTGGAATTCAACCGGTTGTTCGGAAACAAGGGATTGGGCCAGGGCACGGAGCTCCAGGAAGCGATTCTCGGCTATCTACGGGAACAGACTGAACCGGAAGACCCGGACGGGCCTACCGAACCACCGCCGATATGGCCGGTGGCGGTCTAGGAAAACCCGCCAGAATTCATGCCAGTGGCGTTGCCAGTATTGCCTATTACTTATGGGTAGATATGCTCATATCCGGGCCCTCAAAAAAGCCCGATGATCGCGCTATCTAACGGGTGCTGCAGCGTTGCTGTAGTGCCTTTTTTTATGCCTGTTTGCCCTGTGGAGGGACACACCACCCATGACCGAAGCCGCTAACGCCAATATCGCCGATTACTACGAAGCCGACACGTTCAAGCGCATCAAGGACTTTGCCGACGGCAAGGAAACTCCGTTTGTGGTGATCGACACCGCAACGATTGACCGTCAGTATGACGAGCTGGTCGAGGGTTTCCCCTACGCCAAGGTTTACTATGCGGTGAAAGCCAACCCGGCCCCGCAGATCCTGACCATGCTGCGCGACAAGGGTGCCTCTTTCGATATCGCGTCGGTTTACGAGCTGGACAAGGTGATGGCCCTGGGTGTGACCGGTGAGCGGATCAGCTACGGCAATACCATCAAGAAGGCGAAGGACATTCGCACCTTCTACGAGAAAGGCGTTCGTATGTTTGCCACCGACTCGGAGGCAGACCTTCGCAACATCGCCAAGGCGGCCCCGGGCTCGAAAGTGTATGTGCGTATCCTGACCGAAGGTACCCTGACGGCAGACTGGCCGCTGTCCCGCAAGTTCGGCTGCCAGACCGACATGGCCATGGACCTGCTGATCCTTGCCCGTGACCTGGGTCTGGTGCCCTACGGCGTGTCGTTTCACGTCGGTTCCCAGCAGCGCGAGATTGGCGCCTGGGATGCGGCCCTGAACAAGGTGAAGGTGATTTTCGAGCGTCTGAAGGAAGAAGACGGTATCGAGCTTAAGATGATCAACATGGGCGGTGGTTTCCCGGCCAACTACATCACTCGCACCAATGAGCTGAAGGTGTACGCCGAGGAGATTGCCCGCTTCCTGCACGAGGACTTTGGTGCGGAGCTGCCGGAGATCATCATCGAGCCGGGCCGATCGCTGATTTCCAACGCCGGTGTTCTGGTGAGCGAGGTGGTTCTGATTTCCCGGAAATCCCGTACTGCCCTGCATCGCTGGGTGTTTACCGATGTGGGCAAGTTTTCAGGCCTGATCGAGACCCTGGATGAGGCGATCAAGTTTCCGATCTGGACTGAGAAGGCGGGCGAAGGCGAGGACTGTGTGATTGCCGGGCCGACCTGTGACAGTGCCGATATCATGTATGAGCATCACAAGTATCCGTTGCCGTTGAATCTGGCGATTGGGGATCGGATGTATTGGCTGTCTACCGGAGCCTATACAACGACATACAGCGCCATTGAGTTTAATGGGTTTCCTCCGTTGAAGGACTATTACATCTGACCCTGTATTAGTTCGGAGTCTGGCCGCGGGGCGGGGGTGTCCTTTCCTCTGGGAAAAACAACT
>NZ_DDOI01000015.1:5352-6702 GCF_002341575.1 Marinobacter sp. UBA2498
TTTCCTCTGGGAAAAACAACTCGCTTTGCTCAGACATTTTTTCCCGGCGGAAAGGACACCCCCGCCCCACGGCCGTTCCGGCTGGATATGGGGAGTCCGCGAAGGGAAAATTGGTATTCAGAGAAGGATCAGCTTTCGGGCTGGTCCTTTTTTCGTTCCAGGTTCAGGGTAAAGGCCAGGGGCAAGACCAGCAGGCCGTAGGTGATCATCAGCATCAGGGCATGGCGGGCATCGCCGGTCCAGTCGGCGACGACACCGCCAAGCATAGGCACGCAAAAAGCGACGGTGTAACCGACCAGGAAGGTGCCGGCGGAGAGGCGGCCAGTTTCGGCGGCGGAGACCACCAGCGGGGGTATCGCTACGAGCAGGATCAGGAGCATGCCGGCGACCAAGCTCATGAGGGTGGCACTGACGATGGACCACCAGCCGGTAAGCATGACCGCGCCAATGGCGCCGAGCAGGCTGATGCTGGCCAGGGTGGCGATGACGCCACGACGCCCGACCCAGTAGCGCGCCATTTTCAGCATGATCAGGGAGGCGAAGACCTGGGCAAGGTTGTACCAGAACAGGGCATCCGGCAGTTTGTCGAACTGGCCCTGATGCTGCAGCAGGTTGCCCATGTACGCGTTGAGGCCAAAAAACAGCGAGCCGGAGAGGCCGAGCAGTAGACCGATTCTCAGGGTCAAGGGGTTATGCCAGTCCGGTAGCCAGGCTACTTTTCGCACCGGTTTGGCCCGGTCCCGTTTGGGCAGGAACAGGGCTGCGGCAACCAGCAGCGCCGGGAGTGACCAGGCCACCAGGGTGGCGCGCCAGCTGTTGTCTAGCAGGGGCATGAGCACAGGCAGCGTGATGCCGGCACCGATGAACTCACCCATCAGCATGCCGTTCATGTAGATCGCCGAGCCTAACGCGAGGTGGTGGGGGTCCAGCCACCGGGGCAGTAGTGCCGGCAGTGATGGTTGCATCATGGAGACGCCGATGCCCATGACGGCACTGGCAATCATCAGGGTCAGGGTGTCGGGCATCAGGCCGCGCCCGGCGGAGCCGATCACCATAATCACCATGGCCAGAGCCAGGGTATTGCGGGGGCCAATCCGGGCAATGGCCAGTGAGCCGGGCATGGAGCCGATGGCCAGCATCAGGATGGGCAGGGTGGTCAGGGCGCCGGTGAGTGCCTGGGTGAGTGCCAGTTCGTTGCTGATGAACGGCGCCAGGGGCGGCGCGACCAGTACCGGTATCCGCAGGTAAACGCCGGCCAGCCAAAGCAACACCGCCACCGGCAGCAGCTTCGCTGGCGGTGGCGGTGTGGTCGCGGCCTGGTATTCAGCCACGGGCAAGACGATTCAGTCT
>NZ_DDOI01000100.1:0-158 GCF_002341575.1 Marinobacter sp. UBA2498
CGGCAAGCGTAAGAACACCGGTGATAACACGCCGGCTATCATCCACTACAAGATGGTTCCGGGCGATACGGTTGAAGTGCACGTGGCTGCCAAAGGTGGTGGTTCAGAGGCCAAGTCCAAGTTCGCGATGCTGAATCCGTCCGATTCGGTTGTCGATT
>NZ_DDOI01000100.1:282-647 GCF_002341575.1 Marinobacter sp. UBA2498
CCGTCCGATTCGGTTGTCGATTGGGTTCTTAAAATGGTCCCGCAGATGGGGGCTGGCTGGTGCCCGCCTGGCATGCTGGGTATTGGTATTGGCGGTACCGCCGAAAAGGCGATGGAAATGGCCAAGGAATCCCTGCTGGATCCGATCGATATCCACGACCTGAAAGCGCGCGGTGCGTCGAACAGAGCCGAGGAACTGCGTCTTGAGCTGTTCGACAAGGTGAATGATCTCGGTATCGGTGCCCAGGGGCTGGGTGGCCTGACCACCGTTCTGGACGTTAAGGTCAAGGATTACCCGACGCACGCTGCCAATAAGCCGGTGGCCATCATCCCGAACTGTGCTGCGACTCGCCACGCGCATTTCAC
>NZ_DDOI01000100.1:719-8084 GCF_002341575.1 Marinobacter sp. UBA2498
CGACTCGCCACGCGCATTTCACTCTGGATGGCACCGGACCTTCCTTGCAGACGCCGCCGCGCCTGGAAGACTGGCCGGAAATCACCTGGGAAGTGGGCGACAACGTGCGTCGCGTGAACCTCGATACGGTGACCCCGGAAGACGTAAAGGATTGGCAGCCGGGCGAAACCGTCCTGCTCTCCGGCAAGATGCTGACTGGCCGGGATGCTGCCCACAAGAAGATGGTCGACATGATCGAGAAAGGCGAGGAACTGCCAGTCGATCTGAAGGGTCGCTTCATTTATTACGTAGGCCCTGTTGATCCGGTGCGCGAAGAGGTGGTTGGTCCCGCAGGCCCGACGACTGCAACCCGAATGGACAAGTTTACCCACACCATGCTTGAAAAGACCGGCCTTACCGGCATGATCGGTAAAGCAGAGCGCGGTCAGGTGGCCATCGACGCCATCAAGGAATTCGGTGCGGTCTACCTGATGGCCGTGGGCGGTTCCGCTTACCTGGTCTCCAAGGCCATCAAGAATGCGGAAGTGGTTGCCTTCCCGGAACTGGGTATGGAAGCCATTTACGAGTTCGAGGTCGAAGACATGCCGGTCACAGTTGCCGTTGATTCACGTGGCTCCTCTGTGCATCAGACAGGTCCTGCGGAGTGGCACGAGAAGATCATTGCTGCCAAGGCGGTCTGATCCCGGTAGGTGGCCGAAAAAAACAAAAGGGCCGGACGAGTATATCGTCCGGCCCTTTTTCGTTGGCTGGTGCAGCTACCTCAACTTGAACAGCTGATATTCAGGTGCTTGCCCCAATCCGGCGGCAATGCAGCATAAGCCTCACTTTCCGGTTGCTCGTCATAGGGGCGCTCGAGAACTTTCAATAGTGCTTTCATCGGTTCGTAATCCCCGTTTTGAGCTTCCTGGATGACCTGCTGGGCCAGGTAGTTCCTCAGCACATACTTCGGATTTACGCGGCGCATGGCGTATTCCCGCTCATCATGAGCGCGGCTTTCGTTCAGGAGTCTCTCCTCATAACGCTCCAGCCACTGGTCTGCCACACTTCGATCTACAAACAGATCCCGCACCGGCCCATGGCCATGGCTGTGCAGATTCGAGAGCGCCCGGAAGAAGGCCGTGTAGTCGACATGGTGCTCGTGCATCAAGCTGAAGGTATCCATGATCAGGCTCAGGTCCGCTTCATCCTCGATGATCAGGCCAAGCTTGTCTCGCATGTTCTGGAGGAAGCGCTCGTTGTAGGCCACTTCATAGCGGCGAAGCCCCCGGCGCACGTCGTCCTCCTCCATTACGGGGAGCAGGGCTGTGGCCAGGTAGCGGCAATTCTCGAACCCGACTTGTGGTTGACGGTTGTAGGCGTAGCGCCCGCCCTGGTCGGTATGGTTGCTTATATAGCCGGCATCGAAATCATCGAGGAATGCGAAAGGGCCATAATCAAAGGTGTCGCCGATGATGGACATGTTGTCGCTGTTCATCACGCCATGGCAGAAGCCGACTGCCTGCCAGTCCGCAATCGTTCTTGCCGTACGTTCCACCACTTCCTCGAACCAGCGGGCGTATCGATCATCATCCGGCAGGTTGATCAGATGAGGGAAGTGCAGCGAGATCACATGCTCAAGCAGAGTCTTTACGCTTTCAGGCCCTTCGTGGTGAGCGGCGAACTCGAAGTGTCCAAAGCGAATATGGCTTTGAGCCACGCGCACCAGTGCCGCCGCCGTCTCGATGGATTCCCTGCGCACCGGGTCTTTGGCGCTCACCATGAACAGTGCCCGGGTGGTAAGTATGCCAAGGCCATGCATGGCTTCGCTGCACAGGTATTCGCGAATGGTGGAGCGAAGCACGGCGCGGCCATCCCCGAAGCGGGAATAAGGAGTCATGCCGGCGCCTTTGAGGTGCCAGTCCCAGCGTCGTCCATCGGGGCCAACGGTTTCCCACAGTAGCAGTCCACGGCCGTCGCCCAGGTCGGGATTGTAGGCGCCGAACTGGTGGCCCGTGTATTTCATGGCCACAGGCTCCATGCCCTCGAGTAACTCTGATCCTGCACCCACGCCGGTCCACTCCGATTCGGAATCGGCGCGAAAGCCCATCTGTTCCGCGAGCTTGTGGTTGAAGCACACCATCTTTGCGTCTTTTAGTGGTGAGGGCTGAACCCGGGTATAAAAACTGTCCGGGAGCTCCAGGTAGCGATGCTCTATTCGAAAATCGTTGCCACTCATAAAACGCCTATACTCCCATTGGTATGAATTCTGCTGCCGTCTCTCTTAAGTCATCCATTGAACTGGAAACCCAACGTGTCTGATCGCTCGCTAGAACAAACCATCAGTGCCCTGATTCAGCAAGAAGGCCTGCCCGATGCCTACGCCGAAACGGTAGAAAAGACCATTCTGCCGCTCGCAGACCGAATCTGTGCGCTCCATGATACGGAAAAGCAACCCATTGTGGTTGGTATTCACGGAGCCCAGGGTACGGGTAAGTCTACGTTGACACTCTTTTTACGGGAAATTCTGCTGCGCCACCGCAACCGGTCTGCGGCCAATTTTTCCCTGGATGATATTTACCTTACCAGGGGTGAGCGCCAGGACCTCGCCGAACGGGTGCACCCGTTGTTTATAACCCGTGGCGTGCCGGGAACACACGACGTTGCGCTCGGGCAACAGGTCTTGAACCGCTTGCGCAGTGCAGCGCCTGAAGATGCCACCCCGATTCCTGCCTTCGACAAGTCGCGGGACGACCGGGTTCCCCGGGATCAGTGGCCTGTCTTCGGGGGAAGGGCGGAGGTCATTCTTCTTGAGGGGTGGTGCCTTGATGCGCGACCGGAGCAAGACAGTGCGCTTGCCCAGCCGATGAATCCTCTGGAGGAGAACGAGGACCCGGACGGCGTCTGGCGCAGCTATGTTAATGATCAGTTGAAAGGGGAATATCGGAAGTTTTTTGACGAAATCGATTTTCTGATCATGTTGAAGGCTCCCTCCATGGAGTGTGTTCTTGAGTGGCGTCGGCTTCAGGAGCAAAAGCTGGCAAATAAAATCCGTAATGCACCAAAAAGTGGCGAGCCCCATGATGGTGCACAGGAGTTGCGCATTATGACCGACGAAGAAGTCGGCCGCTTCGTGATGCACTATGAACGGGTTACTCGTGCCTGCCTCGCAGAAATGCCTGGGCGGGCTGATGTTCTGATCAACGTGGCCGAGGACCATTCCCTTGGCCTTCCGCAGTTTCGCGAGGCCTAACGGAGACCGGCCATGGCCAGACCCCATTTGATTCTCTTCTCGGATCTGGACGGCACCCTGCTGGACCACGACGACTACCGCTGGCACGCGGCGGGGCCCGCCCTGGAAAGGCTGAAGGCAGCCAATATTCCCCTGGTGCTTAACTCCAGCAAAACCATGCCGGAGATCCGGGCTTTGAGGGAAGAACTTGGAAACAACGATCCGTTTATTGTCGAAAACGGTGCAGCCGTGGTTATTCCGCCCCACGCCCTGGGCAATGAGGAAGAAGAAGTGGTGAATTTTGGTGCAACCCGGGAACGCGTCCTTGAGGTGCTGGGCACGCAACGGAAGAAGGGCGCGCGATTCAGGGGCTTTGCCGACATGTCTACCGATGAACTGGCAGCGCAGACCGGCCTGGATCCGGCAGCGGCCGGGCGGGCCAAAGAGCGGCTGGGAACCGAACCATTGATCTGGCAGGGCTCGGAGCAGGAGCTGGCGGAGTTTGAAGCGGCTCTGAGTGCCGAGGATCTCCGCCTGGTAGCAGGCGGACGTTTCCTCCATGCCATGGGTATATTTGATAAAGCCGATGGGGCCCGGTTCTTGCTAAACAAATACAAAGAGCAATACCGGGAGCAGTATGGCGATGGGCCAGTGTTGGCCATTGCCCTGGGTGATAGCCCCAACGATCAGCAGATGCTGGAATCGGCGGATATACCGGTGGTGATCCGGGGCGTAAAAAGCGAAGAGGTTCGGTTGCCTTCGGCAAAACACGCCATTCGCTCCCTCAAGCCCGGCCCCGAGGGCTGGAATGAGTGCGTGCTCAATCTCCTGTTTGAGTACGGGTACTGACCCGTTCGAGTGTGGGTATAAAAAAGGAGAGCCGCCATGGGCGACTTTTACCAGAATGGCATTATCACAACCCTTCATAACCTGGTTCGGCGTCCGGTAGAGGAACTCGAAGCGGAGCTGATGAGTTTTCGCAAGACCCGGCCCATGTCCCTGGTGTTGCCCTCCCTGTACTCGGAGCTGGAAGGGCCGGCCCTGAAAAATATCGTGCATGAGCTGGGCAAGGTGCCTTATCTGGACCAGGTGGTCATTGGCCTGGACCGAGCCAACGAGGAACAATACCGCCACGCTCTGGAGTACTTCTCCGAACTACCACAGAACTTCAAGGTGCTCTGGAACGACGGGCCTCGACTCAGGAACATTGACCTGAAGCTTCGGGAGCAGAACCTGGCACCAACGGAAATGGGTAAAGGGCGAAACGTCTGGTATTGCTTTGGCTATGTGTTGGCCTCGGGTGTCAGCAAATCCGTTGCCTTGCACGACTGCGACATCCTTACGTATTCCCGGGATCTTGTGGCCCGGCTGATCTACCCTGTGGCTAACCCCGGCTTCAACTACATGTTCTGCAAAGGCTACTACGCCCGTGTAGCGGACGGAACAATGAACGGAAGGGTCAGTCGCCTGTTGGTAACACCGTTGATCCGATCCCTGAAGAAGGTCTGCGGCCCCAACGATTTCCTGGATTACCTGGACAGTTACCGGTACCCACTGGCCGGGGAGTTCTCGTTTCGCACGGATGTGATCAATGATCTGCGTATTCCCAGCGACTGGGGACTGGAGATCGGTGTGCTGTCGGAGATGAAGCGTAACTACGCCACCAACCGCCTGTGCCAGGTGGATATTGCCGATGTCTATGATCACAAGCATCAGGAACTCTCACCGGAAGATGCCAGCAAGGGCCTGTCCAAAATGAGCATGGATATCGCCAAGGCTCTGTTCCGAAAATTGGCGACCAACGGTGAGATTTTCTCCAATGAGAAATTCCGTACTATCAAGGCCACGTACTTCCGTATTGCACTGGATTTTGTGGAGACCTATCAGAACGACGCCATTATCAACGGCCTGACGTTTGATCGACACAAGGAAGAGAAGGCGGTGGAGCTGTTCGCCCAGAACGTGATGCGGGCGGGCGCCTATTTCCTCGATAACCCGATGGACACACCTTTTATTCCCAGCTGGAACCGGGTCACAAGCGCGATTCCCGACATCAAGGAGCAGTTGCTGGAGGCCGTGGAGTTGGATAATGAGGAATTCCGGCCATGACCCAGGCTCTGAAAGCGAAGCTGGTTTCCATGCTGGATGTCGTCTATCCAGAGCTGGACTGTGAATTTCTGGCCGAACAGTTGCTGACCACTATGGGTCTGGAGCCCAACCAGGCGCCGCCGCCTGCGCACCAGAATAACTGGGATGAATCGGATGTGGTGCTGATTACCTATGCCGACACGGTTCAGCGGGCGGAAGAAAAACCACTGCAGACATTGCATCGGTTCCTCGCGGATTGCCTGTCAGATTCAATTTCTTCAGTGCACATTCTGCCGTTTTTCCCCTACAGCTCCGACGACGGTTTCTCGGTCATGGATTATCTGGCCGTCAACGAGTCCCACGGAAACTGGGAGGATATCGAGGGCATCGCCCGGGATTACAAGCTGATGGCGGACCTGGTGATCAACCATATGTCGGCCCGCAGCCGCTGGTTCGAGAATTTCCGCAAACGGGTAGACCCGGGCAAGGATTATTTCTTCGAGGGCAATCCAAGGGATGATCTGAGTGCCGTTGTGCGGCCCCGTACCTCGCCGCTCCTTAACCCGGTCCAGACCGACGATGGCGAGCGATATGTCTGGTGTACGTTCAGTGAGGATCAGGTTGACCTGAATTTTGCCAACCCGAAGGTGCTCATCGAGTTTGCTGCTATCATCCGGCGCTACCTGGAGCGTGGCATTATCATTTTCCGGCTCGATGCCGTCGCCTTCCTCTGGAAGGAACCGGGTACGCCCTGCATCCATCTGCAGCAAACCCATGAGCTGATCAAGATCCTGCGCCTGTTGATCGAGCACCACAGCCCGGATGCGGTAGTGATTACCGAGACCAACGTACCCAACCGCGAAAATCTCACCTATTTCGGCAACGCCAACGAAGCCCATGTAATCTATAACTTTTCCCTGCCGCCCCTGCTGATCAATACCCTGGTTACCGGTGACTGCAAGCACCTGAAAACCTGGCTGATGAGCATGCCGCCCGCGCAGATGGGCACCACCTATCTGAATTTTATTGCGTCCCACGATGGTGTGGGTATGCGGCCAACGGATGGTCTGCTGACGGAGGAAGAGAAGCAGCGACTGATCAACACCATGGACTCGTTCGGCGGCAAGGTCTCGTACCGGCGCACGCCGGATGGTCGCGACCAGCCCTACGAAATCAACATCGCCCTGTACGATGCGCTGCAAGGCACGGCGGAGTCGGGTCGGGACCACTGGCAGTTGCAGCGCTTCGTCTGCGCCCACACCGTGATGCTGGCGCTTGAGGGGATTCCGGCCTTCTACATTCACAGTCTGCTGGCGACTGAGAACGATCTGGAGCGGGTGGAGCACACCGGTCGGCTTCGATCCATTAACCGCAGCCAGTGGCAACTGGATACTCTGGAGCAGAAGCTCGCAGATCCCCTGAGCCATCACAGCAAGGCGTTCGAGGAGCTGAAGCGGCTGATTACCATCCGGCGTAAACAACCTGCGTTTCACCCGAACGCCACCCAGTTCACCCTGCATCTCGGCCTGCAGCTGTTTGGTTTCTGGCGCCAGAGTATGCGCCGGGACCAGTCCATCTTCTGCATTCACAACATCAGTAACGAGGTGCAGCAGGTAGCGCTGAGCGACATCAATCTCATCGGCACCGATCATTGGCTGGATCTGATTTCCGGGATGACTATTGATGATCTGTCTGGCTCGATCACCCTGAAACCTTATCAGAGTGTTTGGCTGTCCAACCTGGAAGTTACCGGCTGATCCTGTCTTTGCGCCATTTGTGCAATGCTCGGAAAACTTGGGGTATCCTGTGCCCATATGAGCAAGGCCGAGACGTCATACATGATCAAAGCAATCAAGGTAACCGGGGGCAATCTAAGCTGGGAGCCCTGGGAAGGACCGGGTGAACCGCCCGCAGACCACGTCGAAATCGAGGTTGTCTGGACAGCCATCAATCGTGCGGATCTCATGCAGCGCGCTGGCGTCTATCCCCCGCCTCCGGGAGCATCCGATATTCTCGGGCTGGAGGTCAGTGGTCGCATCGCTTCGGTCGGATCTGGCGTTACCCATCTC
>NZ_DDOI01000100.1:8142-31499 GCF_002341575.1 Marinobacter sp. UBA2498
AACCCGGTGATGAAGTCTGCGCCCTGCTGACCGGCGGCGGTTATGCGACTCGTGTGGTGGTACCCGCGGTGCAGGTTTTGCCCGTTCCCAAAGGGGTGTCGCTGGAGACAGCTGCGGCCATTCCCGAGGTTTTTGCGACCGCCTGGTTGAATCTGTATCACGAAGCAGCCTTGAAACCGGGCGAGCGTGTGCTCCTGCATGCGGGTGCCAGCGGCCTTGGCACTGCGGTAATTCAGCTCGCAACGGCCTTTGGCAATCCGGTCTTTGCGACCGCCGGTGATAAGGCCAAACTGGAGGTTTGTCGCAATCTGGGCGCCAGTGGCGTCTGGAACCGGAACGAAGGCTCCTTCGTTGATGCTGTTACAGCGTGGGGTGGCGTGGATATGGTTCTGGATCCGGTCGGTGGCAATTATATTGCCGAAGATCAGCGGGTTCTGAACGTCGATGGCCGCATTGTGCTCATCGGACTCATGGGTGGCCGTATGGCCGAGGTGGATCTGGGCATCATGCTGATCAAACGCCAGCGCCTGATCGGTTCCACCCTCCGTTCACGCACGGTCGAGGATAAGGGCGAGGTGATGCAGGCGCTCTACCGGCACGTCTGGCCACTGCTCGCAGCCGGCCAGATTGAACCTCTGATCGATAGCACCTGGCCGATAGAAGAGGTGGAAGAGGCGATGGCCTATGTGGCTGAGAACAGGAACACCGGCAAGGTGCTCCTGAAAATCTCGGACTGAATCACACAGACCACACGCGTCTCAGGTATTGCAGTCAGTCTGCAATGTGAACCAGCTGTTTACCGAAGTTCTGGCCTTTGAGCATGCCCTTAAAGGCATCAACGGCGTTGTCCAGCCCTTCGGCAACGGTTTCGCGGTATTTCAGTTCTCCGGAAGCAACCCGTGAGGCCAGGATGTCCGTGATTTCCTGATGCTGGTCCTGCCATTCGGTCACGAGGAAAAAACGATGCTCCGGCGCCGGATCAAGCGCCCCGAGCACGTGGAAGGGAGTTTCCACGCTGGCCATATCTTTTGCATTGTAGGCAGAGACAAAACCGCAGATGGGCACCCGGGCCCCCTCATTCAACAATGGGGCAACGGCGCGCGTAACGGCTCCACCCACGTTTTCAAAGTAGATGTCGATGCCGTCGGGGCAGGCCGCTTTGAGATCCGCTTCCAGGTTCCCCGCCTTGTAGTCGACGCAGGCGTCGAAGCCCAGCTCATTGACCACGAAATCGCACTTCTCAGGCCCACCGGCAACGCCAACCACCCGGCAACCTTCTGTTTTTGCGGTTTGGCCAACCACAGTGCCGACAGGGCCGGAGGCTGCCGAGACAACCACGGTTTCGCCGGCTTTTGGTTTGCCGACGTACATAAGGCCGCAATAACCGGTGCGCCCTGGCATGCCTGCAACGCCAAGGTAGGTTTGAAGGGGCACATTGTCTCGTTGCTGAATTTTGTAGACCATCGGCGCGTCCGCCGGGAAGGTGACGTATTCCTGCCAGCCGGAGTAGCAGGTAACCAGGTCACCGACTTTCAGGTCGTCCGAGCGGGACTCAACAACACGTGCAACACTCTCGCCGACGATAGGCTCATCGATGCCAATGGGGTCCATGTAACCCTTGGCATCGTTCATGCGTGGACGCATGTAGGGATCCAGTGAAAGCCAGAGCACTTGAGCAACAACTTCTCCCTCGTTGGGGGAACGGACAGGACGCTCTTCCAAAACGAGATCGCCTTGTTGGATTTCGCCCTGTGGGCGTTGTTTGAGCACGACGGCTCGGTTCTTGTATTCGCTCACTTGTTCTCTCCGGTTGCATAATGAAACCAGATTAGGGTGCAGCAGAATGATGGGCGGGTCAACTGTTTAGCTGGTGCCTGGTTGTTTGCAACGTTTTGACCCAGTTGTAGCGAAACGCAACAAGTGCCATAATTTTCAGTGTGACTAGATATCTTCCCTGGAGGTAACCATGACTACCGCCGTCCGTCTCGACGATTCACTCGTTCGTCACGCCGCCGCCGAGGGCGCGGTTAATCGGCGTTCGACACCCAAGCAAATTGAGTATTGGGCCGAAATCGGGCGTGCTGTTGCCGGCGATGTGAGTGCCGAAGATCTGATTGCCATTGTGCAGGGTATACGCCAGGTTCGGGTTGAGCCGGTGGTGGCTGACTCTGTGTCCAGCGATGAGCTCTGGGCCGAGGTGGATCAGTCCAGGGAAAGCGGTGACCTGGGGCGCTCTATCGGCCGGGGGCGAACGGTGTACCAGGCCTCTGGCGAGAAACCCGGCTACCTGGAAGCGATCTATCCGGACGGTAGCCGAGAACTCGGCCAGTTTCGCAACGGGCGTTTTGAAGCACTGAGTGACCGTGACAACGCAGCCTGAACTCTGGCTGCTGGTTGGCGGCAACGGTGCCGGCAAGACCACATTCTATGAGCGGTTCCTGGCCCGCCGGAAGATTCCTCTGGTGAATGCCGATAACATCGCCCGCAGTGTGTGGCCTGACGCGCCCGAGAAACACAGTTATGAGGCGGCGCTGATTGCTGAACAGGAACGGTTCCGACTGCTTAAGGAGCGCCAGAGTTTCTGTTTCGAAACTGTCTTTTCTCATTCCTCGAAGGTGGATTTTGTCGGGGCTGCCAAGGCTGCCGGATTTCGCATTCGGCTGTTTTATTTCCACCTCGAATTCGCTGCGTTGAACAAGGCTCGGGTGGCTTCCCGGGTAAGATCCGGCGGCCATCATGTGCCCGAGGCCAAGGTTGAGTCCAGAATTCCAAGGACCCTTGCCAATCTTCGCGAATGTATCGGGCTGGCGGACGAACTGCACCTCGTTGATAACTCCAGTCTCGATCAACCCTACGTGCGCATTGCGGTCTGGGAGGCGGGGCAGTGGCGTACCTGTCAGGAGGTCTTGCCTCAGTGGGCAACCGACCTTATTGATAACTGAAAGACGGCTATGGCCAGCTGTCCGGCACCACGAAAAAGCGGTTGGTTTCCTGCCAGAGGCCGCTGATGGAGTCCTCCTCGAGTTTCGCGAACAGGAGCGGGATGTTGTAGCGCTCGATGGTGTTCAATGCAGCAGTTACTGCATTGGGGGCCGGTGGCTCGCTTTGACGCCACGGGCCGATCCAGTGGGGTTTGTTCAATACCACCCAGCCGGGGAGGTCCGATGTCTCAATCTGTGAGAGATAGCGCCACTGGCCGC
Source organism: Marinobacter sp. UBA2498 (assembly GCF_002341575.1). Lineage (NCBI taxonomy): Bacteria > Pseudomonadati > Pseudomonadota > Gammaproteobacteria > Pseudomonadales > Marinobacteraceae > Marinobacter > Marinobacter sp. UBA2498. The sequence goes on from NZ_DDOI01000100.1 coordinate 11,343, forward strand.
GCAGGTGACTGGCTGGCACGGACTCAGGAGCGATCACCTGTGTTCCTGCCGGGTAAAACAGGTACCCCGGCATGAAAATCCGGGGAATGACAGGCTCTGCGATTCCAGCGTCTGCCAGCAACGCCCGGGCCTCGGGCAACGCGGTTCTCTGGCTTTGCATGCGCAGCATCCGGTCTGTTTTCAGATCGAGCCGGTCTTTGGCATTCGGGCCATACCACAGAGTTCTCCCGCTTTGCTCCGGAACTCCCAGATAGTATTTGATGGCAATTTCGTGGTGCTCGATTCGATCTTCTGACCGATTATGCACCACGAAATCCAGCTCGCCCATGGTTCGGCCGTGGGACTGGATTTGTCGATTTTGAAGCAGAACATCCCAGCCCAGAAGGTCTTCCAGTAATACGCGGTAAAGCTGCTCGAAATAGAAGCCGAGCCGCTTCTGGGGTGTCTCTCTGAGCAGCGCAGGCGCTATTTCCGGCTTTTCATCCCAGGCCTGAAGTTGTTCTGTAATACCGTCAGGGAGATAACTGGCCGGCTCAAACGTCAGTGGTGACTGCAGCAGCTGGGGCGCCCGGCATAGCCAGGCAAGGTGCCTGATCGCCGGCGTGGTCAGTTGTCGAGTTGAGTAGGGGGTTGTTTTTGCATCCATATGGCCAGAATACCGTAAACTGTCCGCAAGGCACGATGATCAATACAGTTCTGAAGGAGGCTTCATGCAATATCTTCACACCATGATCCGGGTGAGCAACCTGGACGAGACACTCCATTTCTTTTGCGATCTGCTGGGAATGGTTGAGATCAATCGCAAGAGCAGCGACAAAGGCCGATTCACCCTGGTGTTTCTGGCTGCACCGGAAGACGAAGCCCGTGCCCGTGAAGACCGGGCGCCGATGATCGAGCTCACTTACAACTGGGATCCGGAAGAGTATACCGGCGGGCGTAATTTTGGCCATCTGGCCTACCGGGTGGGTGACATTTATGCCCTTTGTGAGCACCTCAAAGCCAATGGGGTAACGATTAACCGTCCGCCCCGTGACGGCCATATGGCCTTTATCCGCACGCCGGATAACATCTCGATTGAGCTTCTGCAGAAAGGCGAGGCGCTGCCACCGAAGGAACCCTGGGCCAGCATGGAAAACACTGGCACATGGTAAGCCCGCAGGCGGGGCGCCGCAAGGGGCTTGAGCGTGATACAATAACAACCTGAAACATAGCTTTCGCATCAGGACGATGCATTCAGAACATGGAGAAGTTTGATGGACGATTGGCAAGGATGCCTGGATCCCCAGTGCCAGACCGCTTTATTACGAGCCCGGGAAAGTGTTGAACGCCGTGGTGGCTCGGTGATTACCGTTGAAGATTACCTGCTTGCCCTGCTGGACTCCGCACCCGCTATAGCCCGCTTTCTGCGCGGCTGCGGCGTGGATATGGACGAACTCACCCGCACCATTCAGTGCGAACAACCGATCGTGACGGAAGTGGGCGGCGAAGGGCAATTATCTTCCCAATTGATGTACTGGTTCGCGGCGGCCCGGGAAACCAACGATTCGCCATGGCTCGGATGGTCTCAACTGTTGGGGGCGCTGGTTCGCCACGCGGAGCGGCTGCAGGAAAAAGCCTATGTGGCGGTTTTTGAGTTGGTCCCACGCTGGCCCGATTCGTCCGGGGAGCGGGAGCCGGCGCCGATTGATAACTTCCAGAGAGCGCCCGTGGTAGTGACGGATTCCGCATGGGTTGAGCTGGCTGAGGATGTCGCGATCGGTCTGGCGGCGTCGCCGTCAGCCATGATCTGGGTCCGTGGCGAGCGTGGAGCGGGCAAGACCGCCTGGCTGCAATCGCTGCTTCCGGTACTGGAGCAGGATTACGTTGAGTTGGATCTCAGGCGTGAAGCGGAGATCATGGCCAGTGATCTTCCGGTTCTTCCGGCGCTTTCATCGGAGGGCGGTCCGGGAGAGGAAGGGCCACGCTGGCCGGTACTGGTACTGGACAATATCTCGCCAGCGGACCTGATTGCGCTGATGGATCTTCCTGATGGGCTGGCGTCAGCGCTGGTACTTCAATGGGCAGGTCCAATACTTCTGCTGGGGCCTGAAGAGCCTCGCGAAAGCAGTGCCGCCCTGGCGCTGCAGCATCGTCTGGGCCGCACCCTCGACACCTTTGATATGCCGGTTTCAAGCGTGGTTCAGCGTCAGGCCATTCTGACAGCCCACCAGGCCGCCATCGAGAAGCAGTGGAATGTGCAGGTGCCTCGGTCGGCGATCCGGTTTGCTGCTTCTCGCCGGAGCCGGTGCGTGAGCACGCCGGGCGGAATGCTGCAGTGGCTGGAACGGGCGGCCGCCCGGCTGAACCTCGTTGCCCGCAGAGGCCCGGCCGAGGCGGTGGCCCTGGCTGGACAGGCTGATACTCTGAGGCGTCAGTCCCTGGTTGCCCTGGCGCGGAAAGAGCCGCTCGACGACATCGAGGCTTCGCTGGGTGAAATTCAGCTCTATCGCGTGGCCGCAGAGGTTGCCTGGCATGAACGCAAGGCAGCCGGCAAGCTCCGGCAGCTATGCACTGAAGATTTGCGTCAGGAACTGGAACGCTGGGTTGCAGCGCGGCCCGGGCCGGTTCACTATGTGCGGCATTGCAATAATCAGGATGGAGATTCAGCGGGTGCAGGATCTGGAAATTTACATTCGTGATCTGGAGCCGGGGGCGGTTTCCGGGTGGCTTGAGAACCACCTTGAAGAACTGGAACTGGATGACGTTGAGGTAACAGGCGTGATCAAGGGCTTTGCCCGCTTCGAGGGCGAGAGACTGCGGATATCGCTTTATCCGGGGGCATTTGGCAAACGTTTCACCTCAGTGGTCATCGAGGGGCCAAGGGTGCCCTGGAACAGTGACCTTGACTGCGCGCGCAGTGCCTGGCGTGCCATGGATACCGAGATTCGCTGCAGTCCGGGAGACTGGAAAGAGGGCGAGCCGGTAGAGGATGAGAAATGGTGGCGTCTGGACCACCGGGGCGAGCAACAGGTCGTCTGGAACTGAAAGAGGCAGCCCTTGGGCTGCCTCTTTGTTTTCAGTGGGCGATTCAATCGCTCAGGATGGATACGTTGTCGGCCTGAAGGCCTTTGTCTGCCTCCACAACATTGAAGCGGACCAGTTGACCCTGTCGCAGGACCCGGCGCCCACGGCCACGAATCGCCCGGAAGTGAACAAATACCTCGTCACCGCTGTCACGCACGATAAAGCCGAAGCCTTTCTTGACGTTGAACCACTTTACGGTGCCTTCTTCATCACCCTCAGGGCTGCTTTCGTCATAGCCATCATCATCGTCATCATTGTGGTTCTGGCTGGGGGCACGGTTGCTCGGCCGGGATGGGCTTTGCTTTTCGGCCGGTTTCTTGACTGAAAGCGCAATGGCCAGGAAGCCCGCAATGCCGAAAACGATCAGCGTAATAATGTAGGCTGCGATGCCACGAGTGCTACCGAGGGCCTCAATAAGCTGACCTGCAGCGATCAGGCGAAGAGGCTCTGGTGTAAAAGACAGCAACAGGGCAAGCACCAGCGGTGCGGGGATGGCGATCAGGAGAGCAAAAAGGATCGCTTTGGATGGATTACGCATTGACTGAAATTTCTCCATTCTTGTAACGCTAACGATAAAAACCGGATATCGGGTAAAATCGCACATCCGGCCGGTGAAAACCGCCAGTTCCCCGGAAAACGGGAGCGCTGACGGGCAAAAGCGGCATGATACCAGATTATCCCGAGCGCTGACCAAGCAACGGGGTAAGCAGTGTCATCGATCACATTCTTGATAGATCCACCCAGGGAGTGCCAATACCCAATGAGCCAGAACGATCTGGAAACCCGACTGGATGAGCTGGAGACACGGCTGGCCTTTCAGGACGACGTTATCAATACCCTGAGTGAGCAGGTGGCCAGGCAGGAAATGGACATCCGGGAATTGTGGGAGGCCAAACGGCTGCTGCACAAACAGTTGAAAGATGTTTCACCGTCCAATATCAAGTCAGAGCAGGACGAAACACCTCCCCCTCATTATTGATAATGGCGCATTAAAAAAGGGATCAGATGAAGGTTTCATCTGATCCCTTTTCGTTGGATTCCGGTTCCCGCTTTTATGCCAGCAGTTCGATCAGAATCTGTTCGTAGATTTCAGACAGGGTATTCAAATCGTCGGCCTTTACGCACTCATCCACTTTGTGAATAGTCGCATTGATGGGGCCAAGTTCGACCACCTGCGCGCCGGTAGGCGCAATGAAGCGGCCATCCGATGTGCCGCCGGAGGTTGAAAGTTCGGTTTCCCGGCCTGTCACCGTGCGAATGGCGCTCTGGCTGGCAGACACGAGTGCGCCCTTGTCCGTCAGGAACGGACGGCCACTGAGGTGCCACTGCAGATCGTATTTCAGGTTGTGGCGGTCCAGGATGGCTACCACCCGTTCCTCCAGACTTTCTGCAGTGTTTTCCGTGCAGTAGCGGAAGTTGAAGTGCACCAGGCATTCACCGGGAATAATGTTGCTGCCCGTACCGGCCTCCAGCTTAGTAATCTGGAAGGTGGTTGGCGGGAAAAAGTCGTTGCCGTTATCCCAGAATTCCTTTGCCAGCGCATCCAGGGCAGGCGCAACCAGGTGAACCGGGTTCTCGGCCAGGTGCGGATAGGCTACGTGGCCCTGAACCCCATGCACGGTCAGGTAACCATGCAGAGAGCCCCGTCGACCATTCTTGATCACATCACCCACTTCTCGGGTGCTGGACGGCTCGCCAATCAGACACCAGTCGATCTTTTCGTTCCTGGCTTCGAGAGTTTCCACCACTTTGACCGTACCGTGTTGGGCTGGCCCCTCTTCGTCACTGGTAATCAGCAGGGCTATGGAACCCCGATGGTCCGGGTAGCTTGCAACGAAGCGCTCGCATGCGGTTACGAAGGCTGCCAGGCTGCCCTTCATGTCCGCGGCGCCACGGCCGAGGAGGTAGCCATCCCTGATCACGGGATCAAAGGGTGGGTGCGACCAGTTCTTTTCCGGCCCGGTTGGTACCACATCGGTATGGCCGGCAAAGGCCAGCACCGGCCCCTCGGAGCCCTTTCGGGCCCAGAGGTTATCGGTATCGCCAAAGCGCAGGTTCTCGCCGGTGAAGCCCAGAGGCGCAAGGCGCGACATCATCAGTTCCTGACAGCCGGCATCGTCTGGCGTGACAGACTGCCGGCGGATCAGATCAACGGCAAGTTCGAGGGTCGGGGAATCAGTTGTTTGCATGCAGCTCTTCATTCAGCTCGATGGCAGACTTGTTGGTTTTGCACTCCACCGCGCCAGTCTGGCTGTTACGGCGGAAAAGCAGGTCTGTCTGGTTGGCCAGATCGCGGGCCTTGATCACCTCAACCAGCTCGTTGTTGTCGTCGAGCAGCGCAACCTTGGTGCCGGCTGTGATGTACAGCCCGGCCTCGACCTTGCAACGGTCGCCCAGCGGGATGCCGATACCGGCGTTGGCGCCGATCAGGCAGTTCTCGCCAACGGCAATGATGATGTTGCCTCCACCGGAAAGGGTGCCCATGGTGGAGCATCCACCGCCCAGATCAGACCCCTTGCCAACCATGACGCCGGCGGAAATACGGCCCTCGATCATGCTGGTGCCTTCGGTGCCGGCGTTGAAGTTGATAAACCCTTCGTGCATGACCGTGGTGCCTTCACCCACATAGGCGCCAAGGCGAACCCGGGCGGTATCGGCAATGCGGACACCTTTCGGTACCACGTAATCGGTCATCTGCGGGAATTTATCCACGGATTTGACTTCCAGTGTGCGGCCTTCCAGGCGAGCCTGAAGCTGGCGGTCGGACAGTTCGTTCAGATCGATCGCGCCTTCGCTGGTCCATGCCAGATTCGGCAGCAGGCCAAAAATGCCGTCCAGCTTCAATCCGTGAGGTTTGGCCATGCGATGAGAAATCAGGTGAAGCTTGAGGTAAACCTCCGGGGTGCTGGACGCGGTGTCATCTGTTTCGAGTACTGTGACAACCACCGGGCGCTTGCTGGCGGCCGCTTTGTCCGCCAGTGATGCCTGGCCTGTCTGGCCGATCTGACGCAAGGCGTTGGCGAGCTGGCTGAGCTGCTCGGCGGTCGCGCTGATCGCCTGGTTACCACCCTTGTAATCAAGGGCGTTGGAGATGACGTCCATCAGGGTGTTATCGGGTGTCATGACCGGCTGCTGGTAAAACACTTCCAGCCACTCGCCCTGGTTGTTCTGGGTGCCGATACCGATACCGAATGCAAAGCTCATCTGATGGTTGCTCCTGTTATGAATGTGGGGCCAGGGCAATGCCTGAAGACCCCTGAAATTAAAGTTTGGATCTGGTTTGCCCGAGATTCAGGCCAGCCATGCGGACCATTCGTCTGCACTGAAACCTACGCGCACATCACCGCCGTTTTCGACAACGGGACGCTTAATAATGGATGGGTTCTCCAGCATGATCTCGTGAGCGCTTTGGGCGTCAATGGTATCACGAACGTCCTCCGGAAGTTTGCGCCAGGTGGTGCCACGGCGGTTCAGCAGGGTTTCCCATCCGACCGCGTGTTCCCAGCGGAACAGCAAATCACTCTGCAGGCCATCCTTCTTGAAGTCGTGGAATTCGTAGTCGATACCTTGTTCGTCCAGCCACTTCCGGGCCTTCTTTACGGTGTCGCAGTTTTTGATGCCGTACAGTTTCATGGCTTGTTCGCCTTAACAAATTCAACAATGCGTTCCGCTGCCTCTACGCACTCTTCCAGCGGGGCGACCAGGGCCATCCGGACACGGTTTTCTCCGGGATTATGGCCATCCACGGTTCGGGAAAGATATCGCCCAGGCAACACGTGCACGTTCTGTTGTGCCGAGAGCTCCCGGGCAAACGTTTCATCGTCCATCGGAGTTATCGGCCACAGGTAAAACCCGGCATCCGGAAAATCAACATCCATAACTTCCCGGAGGATGGGGACCACTGCCTCAAATTTGGCGCGGTACGCTGCACGATTCTCCCGAACGTGGTCTTCGTCGCTCCAGGCGGCGATGCTCGCCAGCTGATTGTGGATGGGCATGGCGCAGCCGTGATAGGTGCGGTACTTCAGGTAGCCGTCAAGAATGCTGGCATCCCCGGCTACGAAACCCGATCGCAGGCCGGGCAGGTTGCTGCGTTTGGACAGGCTGTGGAACACCACGCAGCGGGCGTAGTCATCCCGGCCAATGGCGGCGCAGGTTTGCAGGAGGCCTTCCGGCGCGTTGCCTTCCTCCGGATAGAGTTCGGAGTAGCATTCGTCGGAAGCAACGATAAAGTCGTGTTTGTCGGCCAGGGCTATCACCCTGGTCAGCGCCTCCCGGGAGATAACAGCACCACTGGGATTGCCCGGGGAGCACAGAAACAGTATCTGGCATTCTTGCCAGATGGATTCGGGCACTGAATCAAAATCGGGAATGAAGCCATTTGAGCCATCGCAGGGGAGGTATACGGGCGTCGCGCCTGCAAGGAGGGCGGCTCCCTCGTAAACCTGATAAAACGGATTGGGGCTGACTACGGTGGCAGGCTTGGTGGCATCCACGACAGCCTGAACCAGGGAAAAGATGGCTTCACGTGTGCCGTTTACCGGCACGATGTTGTTCGCCGCGCTGAGGCTGCCGGCCTTCAGATTGAATCGGCGGGTTGCCCAGCCACTGATGGCCTCGCGGAGTTCATCCGTACCCCGGGTGGTGGGGTAATTGGCAAGCTTGTCCAGATTGTTCGCAATGACCTGTTTGACGAAATCGGGCGACGGGTGCTTCGGCTCTCCAATCCCCAGGGAAATCGGCCGGAGATGATCGGGCACGCTGATGCCTGCCTTTAGTTTGGCAAGCTTTTCAAAAGGGTAGGGGTGAAGTCTGTCGAGGTTCGGATTCATTGAATGTCGTCCAGCATTTTACAGAGATCTTGCTGCAGGGCCTGGCATACCGCCGGCTCCCGGATGGGCTCGCCGTGTTCGTCCGTCACGAAGAAAACGTCCTCCACGCGCTCGCCCAGGGTGGCAATCTTGGCGTTGCTCAGGCGTACCCGGTGCTCCAGCAGCACCTGGCCGATGCGGGCCAGAAGCCCCGGGCGGTCGGGCGTGATCACTTCCATTACGGTGCGCTGGTTGATGGTGTCATTCGAGAACGTCACTTCCGTCGGGAAAGCGAAATGCTTGAGCTGGCGTGGCGTGCGCCGGTGGATGATGTCCGGATAGTCATCCGGGTCGTCCAGTTCTTCGATCAGGCGCAAACGCACCCGTTCTTTTCTCGCAGGGTCGATGCCCAGAGGCTGTCCCTTCTCATCAAGTACCACATAGGAACTGATCGAGTAGGGCCCCTCGCTTGAGCTGATGCGCGCGTCCACGATGTTCAGGTTCAGCTGTTCGAGGACCGCCGTTGTCGCAGCGAACAGGGCAACCCGGTCCTTCATGTAGATAATGATCTGGGAGTAGCCGTCCGTCGGGCCGCCCCGCGTGTCTCGAATCAGCACCAGCGGGTCCGTATTGTCGCCGTGTCTGATGATGGCAGCAGTCTGCCAGGCGATGTCCACGGTCGAGTCCTGGAGGAAATAGTCTTCGTCCACGGTGTCCCAGATGGCGTCGATCTGTTCATCAGTCATGTTCTGGGCATGCAGGATTTCCCGGGCTTCCGACTGGGTAGCGCGAACCCATTCCTGTCGGTCGATGGGCGTTTCAGTGCCCCGACGCAAAGCCCGTTTGGCCTCGATATAGAGTTGGCGCAACAGCGAGGCCCGCCACGTGTTCCATAGCTTGGGATTGGTAGCGCTGATGTCGCATACGGTTAGAACGTACAGGTAATCCAGGTGCGCCTGGCTCGGCACTGCCCTGGCAAATCCGTGGATAATGTCCGGGTCGGAGATGTCTTTGCGCTGGGCTGTCATGGACATCAGCAGGTGGTTTTCCACCAGCCAGGAAATCAGCTGGGTGTCCCGTTCGCTCAGGTGATGCCGCTGGCAGAAGGCTTCGGCATCGATGGCACCCAGTTCCGAGTGATCGCCACCCCGGCCTTTGGCCACATCATGGTAAATGCCGGCAATATAGAGGGTTTCCAGTTTCGGCAGCCGGTGAATCAGGCGGGATGCCAGCGGATACTCGGTTCGGGCTTCCGCGCTGCCAAGCCTTACCATGTTGCGGATGACCCGCATGGTGTGGGCATCCACGGTGTAAATGTGGAAAAGGTCGTGCTGCATCTGGCCAATGATCTGGCCAAACTCCGGGAGATAGCGCCCGAGCACGTTGTACTTCTTCATGGCAGACAGCGTCTGATCCAGGGCATGGGGCGTTCTGAGCAGCTCCATGAACAGGGTAGTCACTGCCAGATCAGATCGGAACGCATCATCGATCAAATGCCGGTGGGCCCGAAGCGAGCGGATCGTCGTGGCCCGGATGCCCTTTATCTCAGGGTGCTGAGCCATCAGAACGAAGATTTCCATGATGGCATAGGGCGCGTAGGCGAAGACCTGGTTGTTGACCGCTTCAATATAGTAGTTACGAATCTGGAAACGTTTGTTGATGGGCTGGATGGCGTCTTCCGATGGGCTACCCAGAATCGCTTCGTCGTAATACTGCAGAATCACATCCGCCAGTTCGGCGAGGGCCAGGACGGTGCGATAGTAGGCCTGCATCATCAATTCGACGCCGAGCCGCTTACCTTCATCTCTATAGCCGAGCATCTGGGCCAGGGCTCGCTGATGATCGAACAGCAGCCGGTTTTCATTCCGGTCAGCGAGCAGCTGCAGGCCGTATCGCAGTTGCCAGAGGAAGGTTTCACCCTGGAACAGAATCTGATGCTCTTCCTCGGTAAGAATGCTGAAGCGGGTCAGGTCAGCGATGTTCTGCAGTCCGAAATGTCGCTTGGTAATCCAGCCGATCGTCTGTATGTCCCGCAAGGCGCCCGGGGAACCCTTCACGTTTGGTTCGAGGTTGTATTCGGTATCGCCGTATTTCTGATGCCGTTGCTGCTGCTCCTCACGCTTCGCAATAAAGTAGTCGCGGTCGGTGCTGACATCATCGGAATAGACTTGCTCGCTCAGATCTGACCGGAGTTCATCCGGGCCGGCAATCGTGCGCGTTTCCAGCAGGTTGGTCAGTATGGTGATATCTTCGCGGGCGGCTGTCTTGCTTTCCTCGATGCTGCGAACACTGTGGCCGATATCCAGCCTGAGATCCCACAGCAGGGTAACGAACGCGCCCAGGTCTTCGTGCCAACTGTCTTCGATGCCGGCACGGGTGAGAATGAGCAGGTCGATGTCCGAATGCGGGTGCAGCTCACCCCGTCCATAGCCGCCGACGGCGATCAGGGCAATGTCCGGTGAATCGGAAAAGGGGTAGCGGTTCCAGATCAATCTGAGAACTGTATCGACCGTGTCAGCCCGGGAGCGGACAAGGGCGCGCACATCGGCGCCTTGTCGAAAGGCCTCGGCATCGGCGTCATACCTGCCCTTTAACAGCTCCCGGGCCGCCGTAACCGGAGATGGGTCATTACTGATGCGGGATTCCAGCTCGCTTTGGTCCACTTAGAAGGACTCTTCCTTTCGCTTGGTCAAGACCTCATGACCGTCCGCCGTCACAAGGATGGTGTGCTCCCATTGTGCAGAGAGTTTGTGATCCTTGGTAACGACGGTCCAGCCATCCGGCAGAAGCTTGGTCTGGTACTTGCCCTGGTTGATCATTGGCTCAATGGTAAACGTCATACCTTCCTGCAGCTCCAGACCGGTGCCGGGTTTGCCGTAATGCATTACCTGAGGCTCCTCGTGGAATACTGCGCCGATGCCATGGCCACAGTAATCTCGAACCACGGAATAGCGGTGTTTCTCGGCGTGCTGCTGAATCACATGCCCGATATCGCCCAGACGGGTTCCCGGCTTGACCAGTTCAATACCTTTATAGAGGCACTCCTGTGTAATCTGGATCAGCCGCTCGGTGCCAGGTTTCGGCTTGCCGACAATCCACATCTTGCTGGTGTCGCCGTGGTAGCCATCCTTTATTACGGTGACATCGATATTAAGGATGTCTCCATCTTTGAGGATTTTCTTCTCAGACGGAATGCCGTGGCAGATAACGTGGTTGACCGACGTGCAGATGGACTTCGGAAACCCCTTGTAGTTGAGTGGTGCCGGAATGCACTTTTGCTCGTTTACAATATAGTCGTGGCAAATCCGGTCGAGCTCTTCGGTGGAAACGCCGGGCTTGACGTGATCGCCAATCATCTCGAGCACTTCGGCCGCCAGGCGGCCAGCGACGCGCATCTTTTCAATTTCTTCCGGTGTCTTGATCGATACCTGCATTGGGTTTCCCGTTGTTTGTGCCAAACCGGCATTTTAAGGGGCCTGCTGCCCGGGTACAAGGAAGCTCGCCGTCAAAAATAATGGCGTTTGTCGGGCCGAATATGGTATAAACGCGCCCGCTGGAAACGAATCCAGCAAATTCACACACGTGTCGGCACGTTATCCCAGGGTGCCTGGTCCTGCTTTTAAAGGAGTCAGGTTGGGGTAATCGGATACGTGGAGGACTAACCCGAAGCTAAAAAGGTAACTATCATGGCTCAGGTAAATATGCGTGACCTGCTGAAGGCAGGTGCTCACTTCGGTCACCAGACCCGCTACTGGAACCCGAAAATGTCGAAGTTCATCTTCGGCGCCCGTAACAAGATTCATATCATCAACCTTGAGCAGACTGTTCCTGCCATGAACGACGCGCTGAAATTTGTTCAGCAGCTGGCAGAGAACAAGAACAAGATCCTGTTCGTTGGTACCAAGCGTGCCGCGGCCAAGATCATCAAGGAAGAAGCCGAGCGTGCCGGTCAGCCGTTCGTTAACCACCGCTGGCTCGGTGGCATGCTGACCAACTACAAGACCATCCGTCAGTCTATCCGTCGCTACCGTGACCTGGAAACCCAGAGTCAGGACGGTACTTTTGACAAGCTGACCAAGAAAGAAGCACTGGATCGTACCCGTGAAATGGACCGCCTTGAGCGCTCCATTGGTGGTATCAAGGACATGGGCGGCCTGCCGGACGCGATGTTCGTGATTGACGTTGACCACGAGCGTATCGCCATCAAGGAAGCCAACAAGCTTGGTATTCCTGTCATCGGTGTTGTTGATACCAACAGTGATCCCGACGGTGTCGATTACGTGATCCCGGGCAACGATGACGCTATCCGTGCGATCCAGATTTACGTGAAAGCCGTTGCTGATACCTGCATGGAAGCAGCCCAGTCTGCTGGTGCCGGTGCTGACGAGTTTGTTGAAGTCAGCGAAGACGCTGAAGGCGCTGCTCCAGCCGCTGAGTAACGTTTTACCTTCACGGTTTAGATGTAAGGTGTGCCTGGTGTTTTCCGAGGCACACCGCCCCACCGAATTCGGAACAGTTGAGAGGATTGAACATGGCTGCAATTACCGCTGCAATGGTCAAAGAGCTGCGTGAGCGTACCGGCCTTGGCATGATGGAATGCAAGAAGGCACTTGTTGAAGCCGAAGGCAGCGTTGACGCTGCGATCGAAGAGCTGCGCAAGTCATCCGGTCTGAAAGCTGCCAAGAAAGCCGGCCGTACCGCCGCTGAAGGCGCTTCACTGATCAAGATCTCTGACGACAACACCGTTGCCTTTATTCTGGAAGTGAACTCCGAGACCGACTTTGTTGCTCGCGATGACAACTTCCTGAACTTTGCCAACGACGTGCTGAACGTTGCGTTTGAAAATGGCGAAACCGACGTAGCCAAGCTGATGGAAGGCGATCTGGAATCCAAGCGTGAAGCGCTGGTTCAGAAAATCGGCGAGAACATTACTGTTCGTCGTGTCGTCAAGGTTGAAGGCCCGGTTGTTGGTGGATACGTTCACAGCAACAACAAGATCGCTTCGGTTGTCGCCCTGACTGCCGGTGATCCTGAAGTTGCCCGTGACATCGCCATGCACGCAGCTGCCGTTAACCCGCGTGTCGGCAAGCCGGAAGATATGCCGGCTGAAGAACTCGAAAGAGAGAAGGATGTGATCAAGGCCCAGCCGGATATGGAAGGCAAGCCTGCCGAGATCGTCGAAAAGATGATGGGTGGCCGCATCAAGAAGTTCCTCAAGGAGAACAGCCTTGTTGAGCAGCCTTTCGTCAAGAACCCGGACCAGACCGTGGGCGAGCTGATCAAGTCCAACGGCGGCGAGCTGGTTGGCTTCGTTCGCCTGGAAGTGGGTGAAGGCATTGAGAAGGAAGAAGTGGACTTTGCTGCCGAGGTTGCTGCTGCAGCCGGCACAGGCAAGGCCTGATCCTTCGTTCGATGCAGCGGGCTTTGAGCCACTGTATCACCTGAGTCTGCCACGTTAGCCGGGAATTCCCGGCTCTCGTGGCGGGCTTGTATCTGAGATACCCCTTTTTATGAGGAGTATGTCAGATACAAGCCTGCAAAGGGTACCACGCCGGATAGCAGCCAACAGACGACAAGGGGATCATCATGCCGACATCATCGAAAACCCAGCCCAGATACAAGCGTGTTCTGCTCAAACTCAGTGGCGAGGCCCTGATGGGAGAGCACGATTTCGGTATTGATCCCAAAGTTCTTGACCGCATGGCACTGGAAATCGGTGCGCTGATTGGCATCGGCGTGCAGGTTGGCCTGGTGATTGGCGGCGGCAATCTGTTCCGTGGCGCAGCCCTGAATGCGGCCGGCATGGATCGGGTTACCGGTGATCATATGGGCATGCTGGCCACCGTGATGAACGGTCTGGCCATGCGTGATGCCCTGGAACGTTCGAACATCCGGACCCGTGTGATGTCCGCGATCCCCATGAGCGGCATCGTGGAGCATTACGACCGCCGTCGCGCGGTACGGGATCTGAAGGATGGCGATGTCGTGATCTTCTGCGCCGGTACCGGTAACCCTTTCTTCACGACCGATTCCGCTGCATGTCTGCGTGGCATTGAGATCGAGGCCGACGCGGTGCTGAAGGCGACGAAAGTGGATGGCGTATACTCAGCGGATCCGCACCTCGACAGCAGTGCAGAGAAATACGACTACCTCACCTATGATGAGGTTCTGGACAAGAAACTGGGTGTGATGGATTTGACAGCCATCTGTCTCGCCCGTGACCACGGCATGCCGCTGCGGGTGTTCGATATGAACCGTGCCGGCGCCCTTACTCGCATCGTAACTGGCGAGAAAGAAGGTACACTGATCGAATGAATCGCTGTCCCGGCCCCACAGGATCGTGGCGCCAGATTACAGAATGACATGACGAACGAATTGAGGATGCTGAAGTGATCAACGACATCAAAGCAGAAGCCGAAAAGAAAATGAAAAAGAGCCTGGAGTCCCTTAACTCCGCGTTCAACAAGATCCGCACCGGCCGTGCCCACCCCTCTATCCTGGATAGTGTCATGGTGAACTACTACGGCCAGGAGACGCCGCTGAAGCAGGTGGCTAGCGTCAACGTCGAGGATAACCGCACGCTGACGGTCTCTCCCTGGGAGAAAAACCTGATGCCGACCATCGAGAAAGCTATCATGGCATCAGACCTTGGCCTGAACCCGGCGACCAGCGGCGATATCATCCGTATCCCGATGCCCATGCTGACAGAAGAAACCCGTAAGGAAATGGTTAAGCAGGCAAAAGCAGACGCCGAGCACGGTCGTGTTTCCATCCGTAATGCGCGTCGCGACGCGAACAGCATGATCAAGGATCTGCTCAAGGAAAAGGAAATCACCGAAGACGACGAGCGCAAGGGCGAGGACGATATCCAGAAGCTGACCGACCGCTACATTGCAGAAGTCGAGAAGATGCTCAAGGCCAAAGAAGAAGACCTGATGGCGGTTTAACCGTCCGGACCTACTTGCAAGCGAATTGAAAGGCCGAAGCACCGAGGCGCTCCGGCCGCACAGGGGATTTCATGACGGGAACTGTATCCGCAGAGATTCCGGTGTCGGCAGACAGTCGGCCCCGGCATGTGGCCATCATCATGGACGGGAACAATCGATGGGCCAAGGCCCGTCGGCTCAAGGGAGTGGCTGGGCACAAGGCCGGTGTCGATGCGGTCAGGGCAGTGGTGGAAACCTGTGCCCGTGAAGGCGTGGAAGTGCTCACGCTGTTTGCCTTTTCCAGCGAGAACTGGCGCCGGCCCAAGGACGAAGTGTCCGCGCTCATGAAGCTGTTCCTGTTCGCCCTTGAGCGCGAGGTTCGCAAACTTCACCGGAACGATATCCGCCTGCGCATTATCGGTGATCGGTCAGCGTTCAGCGCTTCACTGCGTGAACACATGGCGGCGGCTGAAGAGCTGACCCGCAATAACTCCCGGATGACCCTGGTAATTGCCGCCAACTATGGTGGTCACTGGGATATCACGCAGGCCACACGCAAGGTGGCCGAGCAGGTCCGTTCCGGGCAGTTGGCACCCTCTGACATCACCGATGACCTGATTCAGCAGCACCTCAGCATCGGTGACCTGCCAATGCCGGACCTGATGATTCGTACCGCAGGCGAGCAAAGAATCAGCAATTTCATGCTTTGGCACCTGGCTTACACAGAGCTTTACTTTTCACCGGTGTATTGGCCTGACTTCCAGCAGGAAGAGATGCTCAAGGCCCTGCAGGCCTATGCCGGCCGACAGCGTCGCTTTGGCCAGACGGATGATCAGATAGCGGCCAAGGCTGTACAACAATAACGAACGATAGCGACGTCAACCGTGTTAAAAACCCGAATTATCACCGCACTGATCCTCGCTCCTATCGCCATTGGCGGGATCTTTTTCCTCCCGCCCCTGGGTTTTGCGCTCTTTACCGGCGCCATCATTACCCTGGGCGCCTGGGAGTGGGCGAATATGTCCGGTATTGAGAGTCCTGCCGGTCGGGTTGGCTACGCACTGGCCACCGCTATCCTTCTCTACGGTCTGCTGAACGTTCCGTTTGTGGCAGTCCTCTGGTTATCGTTGCTCTGGTGGGGCGTGTGCTTTCTTCTGGTTCGCAGTTATCCCGGCGGCTCCGAAAAATGGGGCAGTCTCCCCGCAAGAGCCGTCATGGGGCTGTTCGTTCTGGTGCCGGCGTGGGTGGGCCTTAATCACCTGCGAACCGGCGGTTTCCAGTTTGGTGACAGTACCAACAACCTGCTGCTCATCCTCTACGTATTCTGTGTGGTGTGGGTTGCCGATATCGGTGCTTACTTCGCCGGTCGGGCGTTTGGTAAAGCAAAGTTGGCGCCCCGTGTCAGTCCTGGCAAATCATGGGCGGGCGTTTGGGGCGGCCTGATGGCCGTCGGGGTTTTTGCCCTGGTTGTCAGCTGGCTGGCTTCGGCGGGGACGGTTCAGACCTCGCTGCTAATTGTTGCCAGCCTCGCCACGGGTCTTGTTTCAGTGTTGGGCGATCTGCTGGAAAGCATGCTCAAAAGGCACCGTGGCATCAAGGACAGTAGTCAGCTGTTACCCGGTCACGGTGGCATCATGGACCGGATCGACAGCCTGACGGCGGCCATTCCGGTATTTGCATTGATTATTACCCAACTTGGTTGGCTGACAACCGGGCACTGGTGACTATGGTAACCCGCTCTATCAGTGTTCTCGGGGCGACCGGCTCCATCGGTCTCAGTACCCTGGACGTTGTTCGGCGCCACCCTGACCGCTTCTCGGTCTATGCGCTCACGGCCAGTACCCGTGCGGAAGAGCTCGCGGTCCTCTGCCGTGAATTCCGTCCGAAAGTGGCGGTCATGGCTGACCCTGAAGCGGCCGATGTCCTCTCAAAATTGCTGGCAGACCTGCCTGAAACTCGCGTGCTTGGCGGGCTGGAAGGGTTGTGCGAGGTGGCCTCCACCCCCGGTGTTGATACTGTGATGGCGGCTATCGTCGGGGCAGCGGGTCTTTCGCCAACACTGTCGGCGGTGCGGGCGGGAAAGCGGGTGTTGCTTGCCAACAAAGAAGCGCTTGTGATGTCCGGCAAACTGTTTATGGATGCCGTGGCCGAAGCGGGGGCAGAATTGCTGCCGATCGACTCTGAGCACAACGCGATTTTCCAGTGCATGCCGGCCGACAAGGTCCGGGACCCTGCCGGTGCCGGCATCACTCGTATACTTCTGACAGCCTCCGGGGGCCCGTTCAGGGAACATTCTGCCGAGGATCTTCGATCGGTAACGCCCGCCCAGGCCTGTGCCCATCCGAATTGGTCCATGGGGCAGAAGATTTCCGTGGACTCGGCCACCCTGATGAACAAGGGCCTCGAGCTCATTGAAGCCTGCTGGCTGTTCAACACCACGCCCCAGAAAGTTGAGGTGCATGTCCACCCTGAGAGTATTATCCACTCGATGGTTGAATATGCCGATGGCTCCGTTCTGGCCCAGCTTGGCAGTCCCGATATGAGAACACCGATTGCCAACGGCCTGGCCTGGCCGGAGCGTATTGACGCTGGTGCCCCGCCTCTGGACCTGTTCGCGATCGGCCGCTTTCACTTTGAGCGGCCAGATCTGGTGCGTTTCCCCTGCCTGCGCCTGGCTGCCGAAGCGTTTGAGGCGGGCGGCACTGCCCCGGCGGTTCTTAATGCCGCCAATGAAGTGGCTGTTGCCGCTTTTCTTGAGGGTAGCCTGTGTTTTTCGGATATCCCCGTTATCATAGAGCGAACGCTCGCTGTGACCGCCGTTGAGCCCGCCGACAACTTTGACGTTATCTTCGCCAAGGATAAAGAAGCACGGGCTTGTGCACGGGAACAGATAGGTCTGTTAACTGTCTGATAGTCGCAGCAGAATGCTGCCCGGCTGAAGCCATTCAATCAGGAACGCTATGCAGATTATTGAAACCGTCCTCGCACTTGCGCTTACCCTGGGCATCCTGGTGACCCTTCACGAATACGGTCATTTCTGGGTTGCCCGGCGTTGTGGCGTAAAAGTACTTCGCTTTTCCGTGGGTTTCGGGAAACCGATGTTTTCCTGGTACGACAAGCATGGGACCGAGTTTGCCGTCGCCGCCATTCCTCTGGGCGGCTATGTAAAAATGCTGGATGAGCGGGAAGGGCCAGTTCCTGAGGAGCTGAGAGATCAGGCCTTTACCTCCAAGCCTCCGAGCCAGCGTATTGCCATTGCGGCGGCCGGTCCCGTGGCCAACTTCTTGTTCGCCATTTTTGCTTACTGGCTGCTGAGTGTGGTTGGCGTTACCCATGTTGCACCCATTGTCGGGCAGATCGCTGACGAGAGTGTGGCCGAGCGGGTAGGTCTTCAGGAGGGTATGGAGATTCACGCTGTGGATGGCCATCGCGTCAGTTCGTGGCGCGATGTGAATATGCGCATTCTGGAGCGGACCGGCGAGCACGGTCTGATTTCCATGGAGGTATCGGAAGATGGCGCCCGCGGTACAGTCAGCGGTGAGCTTTCCGGTTGGGGCCTGAGTGACGATACTCCCAATCCGTTAGCCGAGTTCGGCATTACGCCATGGCGCCCGGCTGTTCCGCCGGTATTGGGGCAGATTTCCGATGGTGGCCGCGCTCAGGCTGCCGGCCTGCAGCCCGGGGATCGCATTGTGGCCGTGGGCGGCGAGCCGATCAGTAGCTGGTTTGAGCTGGTCGAGTTTATTCGCAATGCCCCGGAGCAGACACTTCAGGTAACCATCGAGCGTAATGGTGCGGAACAATCCGTCAGCGTGACACCGGAAGCGAAGACTCAGGAAAGTGGTGAGTCAATCGGTTTTGTCGGTGCCGGTGTGGAAGCTATCTCATGGCCAGAAGAGGTGCTGCGTGATGTCAGCTACGGCCCATTCGCCGCCGTTCCGGTCGCCCTCAGCGAAACCTGGGCGGATACCCGCTTGACACTGGTGGCCATCAAGAAGATGGTCACCGGCCTGTTGTCACCCACCAACCTCAGTGGACCAATTACCATTGCCCGGGTTGCTGAAGCCAGTGTCAGTTCCGGGTTCGAAGACTTCGTGCGTTTTCTTGCCTATCTGAGCGTGAGCCTGGGCATTCTGAACCTTCTGCCTGTGCCGGTGCTAGATGGTGGTCATATCGTTTACTACACCATCGAAGCTCTCCGTGGGAAGCCGCTTTCCGAGCAGGCTCAGGCGTTTGGATTACGAATTGGTATGGCAATGATCCTCACATTAATGGTGTTTGCTCTTTACAACGACCTGATGCGGTTGTGAGAATTGCGAGCTCCTTACGCGCATTAACCAGGCGAAATATTTGAATGAGACGTTCTCTTCTAGGTGTAGCCGTTGGCCTCGCTGTAGCCGTGTCCGGCCTGAAGCCAGCATTTGCTGATCAGTTCACTGTTGCGGATATTGAGGTGGAAGGCCTGCAGAGGGTATCTGCGGGTACTGTTTTTTCCGCGTTCCCTGTCAATATTGGCGAGCAGGTGGACGAGACCGAGCTGGCTGATGCGATCAAGTCGCTGTTCCGGACCGGTCTTTTCACCGACATTGAGGCCAGCCGGGATGCCGGTGTGCTTATCCTGACGGTTCGTGAACGACCCTCCATCAGCGATATCGAGATTGAGGGCAACAAGAACATTGAAACCGAGATGTTGATGGATGCCCTCGCTGGCGCCGGGCTTCAGGAAGGCCAGGTATTCCGGCGTGCGACTCTTGAACGTCTGGAACTGGAAATTCTGCGCTCTTACATTGCCCAGGGGCGCTACAACGCCCGGGTAAAGGCAACGGCCGAGGAGCTGCCCAGAAACCGCGTTGCGATTCGCCTGGATATCAATGAGGGGTCGGTCGCTGCGATCCACCATATCAACCTGATCGGCAACAAGGACTTCAGTGACGAAGAACTGCAAGAGCTGTTCGAGCTGCAGACCACGAGCTGGTGGAACTCAATTACAAACTCGGACAAGTACGCGAGAGAGCGCCTGAGTGGCGACCTTGAATCGCTGCGGTCGTTCTATCTTGACCGTGGTTATCTGGATTTCAACGTCGAGTCCAGCCAGGTATCCATTTCGCCTGACAAACAAAAAGTCTTCATCGCGATTGCCCTGAATGAGGGGCCTCAGTACACCATTTCCGAGATTAACCTTCGTGGTGAGCTGATCGTGGGTGAAGAGGAGCTGCGATCGCTGATTCCTGTTGAGGAGGGCGACGTATTCTCCCGATCCCGCATGACGGCAATTTCCGAATCCCTGGCATTCCGGCTCGGAAGGGAAGGCTACGCCTTCGCCAACGTCAATGCCGTCCCCGAGCCGGGAGAAAACA
>NZ_DDOI01000100.1:31551-36852 GCF_002341575.1 Marinobacter sp. UBA2498
CGGGAGAAAACAACACAGCCGCCGTCACCTTCTTTGTTGAGCCGGGCAAACGGGCCTATGTGCGACGGATCAATTTCGAGGGCAACGTGTCGACTCGTGACGACGTTCTCCGCCAGGAAATGACGCAGATGGAAAGGGGCGTGGCTTCTTCGGATCGTATCGACTTCTCCAAGACCAGACTGGAGCGTCTCGGCTTCTTCGAGATGGTGAATGTTGAGACGGTACCAGTTCCGGGCACCGACGATCTGGTTGATGTGAACTACTCCGTGGCAGAACAGCCGACGGGCAGTCTTTCCGCTTCCGTCGGTTTCTCGCAGCAGTCCGGGGTGATTCTTGGCGCCAACGTGTCCGAGAATAATTTTTTCGGTACCGGGAAGCGCGTCTCTTTCGGTGTCAACGTGAGTGAGTTTGTCAAAAGCGCAAACGTCTCCTACCTGGACCCTTACTACACGGTTGACGGCGTAAGCCGTGGCTACAGTCTTTTTGCCCGGCAAACCGATTATGAGGAAGAGTATATCTCCGCCTTCCTGCTGGACGAATATGGCGGCCGTATCACCTTCGGTTATCCCACGGACAATATCACCCGTTTGAACTTTGGGGCCGGGTTTACCCAGTCCAATCTTAAGGAAGGCCGGTTCACCTCACAGGAGGTCATTCAGTTCATTGATGAGGAAGGGGATTCGTTCAATAACTTCTTCCTCTTCGGCAGCTGGCGCCGCAGTACTTTCAACCGGGGTGTTCTGCCCAGTGATGGCCATAGCCAGTCGTTGTCGCTTGACGTAGCAGTGCCGGGCAGCGATCTGACCTTTTACAAGGTGACACACAAGACCGATTTCTACTATCCGGTGACTGACGATAATCGCTGGATCTTACGGGCGCGTTCAGAGATCGGTTATGGTGATGGTTACGGAGATCGGACCCAGATGCCGTTTTACGAGTACTTCTATACAGGGGGCTACGGATCGGTTCGGGGGTACCGGGCCAACTCCTTGGGTCTCCTTGCTACGAACAACGTCAACGACCTCTCACGCCCGGATCCGTTCGGCGGTAACCTGCTCACTGAAGGTGGTGTTGAGCTGATATTCCCCACGCCCTTTGCCGGTGATACCCGCTCCATGAGAACGGCGTTTTTCCTGGACGCAGGTCAGGTGTTCGACACTGCGCGCGGTTTCGATCCGGAACTGAGCGAAATCAGAATGTCCGCCGGTATTGGCTTCCAGTGGATTACCGCTGTTGGCCCGCTGGCCTTCAGTCTGGCGAAGCCGCTGAACGACAAGCCGGGTGATGACACCCAGGTATTCCAGTTCTCGCTGGGCCAGACCTTCTAGCGCATGGATAATAACAACCTACGGATGAAAATCAGGAGAAAACCAATGTCCCGATTCATGTTGATATTCGCCGCCATGGTTATGGCGTTTTCATTCCCGGCCATGGCTGAAACCCGAATTGGTGTGGTCGACCTGCGTCAGGCACTGTTCTCTTCAGACGATGCCAGGACCTTCAGCGAATCCCTCCAGAAGGATTTTACGGGCGATGAGGCCCGGGTGCGCGAAGCTCAGGAAGAGGCCCGCAAGCTCCAGGAGCGCCTGGAGAAAGACGGTGCCATGATGAATGAGAGCGAGCGCAACAAGCTGGCCGGTGAGTTCCAGGAAAAGGTAAAAGAGTTCAACTTCCTGAAGCAACGGCTCGATTCAACGGTGAATCAGCGTAAGCAGGCATTTCTGGAGCAGGCCCGTCCCGAGGTGGACGCGGCGGTCAAGGAGCTTCTTGAAGAGAACAATCTCGATCTGATCCTGCCCAGCGAAGCTGTTGTCTATGTGAAGCCTGAAATGAACCTGACCTCTCAGCTTCTTGAAAAACTGAACCGTTAATCTGTGACGGGCACCCCGGTGCCCTGATCGTTGCTTGGGAGCACGCAATGACAGAAAGGTCCTATCGCCTGGGGGATATTGCCAATGCCCTGGGTGCGGAGCTGCGCGGTGATCCTGATATCAGGGTATCGGGGCTGGCGACGTTGCAGGCCGCCGTGCCCGGCCAGATCAGTTTTCTCGCTAACCCTTCCTATGGCAAGTATCTGGCGGATACACGTGCTTCGGCGGTTATTGCTTCGCCGGCCTCGGCGAAGGATGCTCCGACCAACGTCCTGTTACTGGACAATCCCTACCTCGGCTATGCTCAGCTGAGCCACTGGTTTGATCCCGCGCCTGTTGCTTTGCCCGGCGTTCACGCGACTGCTGTGGTCGATCCGTCGGCCAGCATCGCTGACGATGCCTGTATCGGTCCTAATGTGGTGGTGGAAGCAGGGGCTGACATTGGCGAGAAAGTCGTCGTGGGAGCCGGCTCGGTTATTGGCGCCCGCGCCAGGGTCGGGGCCCGGACTTTAATCCGGCCACGGGTGACTCTGGCCCACGATGTGGTCGTTGGTGAGCGTTGTCACATCCTCAGCGGCGCCGTTATTGGCTCCGACGGTTTTGGCTTCGCCAATGAGAAGGGCGTATGGCATCGTATCGCGCAACTCGGTCGGGTTGTGCTCGGAAATGATGTAGAAGTGGGTGCAAACACCACCATTGATCGCGGTGCACTGGACGACACGGTGATTGGCAACGGTGTAAAGCTCGATAACCTGATCCAGATTGCCCATAACGTTCGCATCGGTGATCACAGCGCCATGGCGGCCATGGTTGGTATTGCCGGAAGTACTCGTATTGGTCGGCATTGCGTGTTTGGTGGCGCCTCGGGCGTGGCCGGCCATCTCGAGATTGCGGATCAGGTCCATCTGACAGGTATGACTCTGGTGACCGGAGATATTCGTGAGCCCGGAGTCTATTCATCTGGCACCAGCGCCGATACCAACCGTCAGTGGCGCAAGAATGCTGTGCGCTTCCGGCAACTGGATGCGCTGGCGCGACGGGTCAAAGAACTGGAAAAGAAATTAGAGGGCTGAGGCCGATCAACATGATGAACATCGACGAAATTCTGGAATACCTGCCGCACCGATACCCGTTTTTGCTGGTGGATCGGGTAACGGAGGTCGAAAAAGGAAAATCGATCAAGGGCTACAAGAATATTTCGTTCAACGAGTCATTCTTTCAGGGCCACTTCCCGAACAACCCGATCATGCCGGGCGTCCTGATTATCGAAGCCATGGCCCAGCTCTCGGGCATTCTCGGTTTTGTGACTGTGGGCCGGAAACCTTCTGACGGCGTGGTACAATACCTCGCCGGCTCAAGCAAGGCACGGTTCAAGCGCCCGGTTTTGCCGGGAGATCAACTGTGCATGGAGTCGGAACTCATCTCCGGTAAACGGGGTATTTACAAATTCGAGTGTCGCGCCCTGGTCGACGGTGAAGTCGTCTGCGTGGCAGAGATTCTGACCGCTGAGAGAGAAGTTTGATGGCGACAAATGACTGGTCGGGTGTCCATCCTCAGGCGATTGTAGACCCGTCAGCCAGGCTCGGGGACAACGTTACTGTCGGGCCCTGGAGCTACATTGGCCCCGATGTGGAAATCGGCGAGGGTACCGAGATCCTGTCCCACGTGGTGGTCAAGGGGCCGACGGTTATCGGCCGGAATAACCGTATTTTCCAGTTCTCCAGTATCGGCGAGGAATGCCAGGACAAGAAATACGCGGGCGAGCCAACCACACTGGTGATTGGCGACAACAACGTGATTCGCGAGAATTGCACGGTTCATCGGGGCACGGTCCAGGACCGGGGTGAAACCCGTATCGGCAGTGGCAATCTTTTGATGGCGTACGTGCATGTCGCTCATGACTGTATCGTCGGTGACAACACCATTCTGGCCAATTGTGCCACCCTTGCGGGCCATGTTTCGGTCGGCGATTTCGCGATTCTGGGCGGTGGTACCATGGTGCACCAGTTCTGTCATATTGGTCCCCACAGCATGGCGGCTGGTGGCAGCATCGTACTCAAGGACATTCCGGCCTATGTGATGGCGAGCGGTCAGTCCGCCCAGCCACACGGCATGAACGTGGAAGGCCTCAAGCGCCGTGGTTTCAGCAAGGATGTCTTGCTGGCTTTACGCCGCGCCTACAAGGTGATCTATCGCCAGGGGCTGACAACCGAACAGGCCGTCGAAGAGCTTGAGAAGTCCTACTCCGATGTTGCAGAAATACGTCCCCTCATTGACTCCCTGCGTGGAGCTCACCGCGGCATCATCCGCTAACCCGGCAGGAGCCTGTCGGTGACAGATCTTTCTCACGCGACCATCAGCGAGCGTAAAATTACATTCGGAATCATCGCCGGTGAGGCATCGGGGGATATCCTCGGTGCCGGCCTGATCCGTTCGCTGCGCCAACGCTATCCCCAGGCCCGGTTCGTCGGCATTGGCGGGGAGGAAATGGTTGCGGAGGGATTTCATTCCCTGGTGCCGATGGAACGTCTTTCGGTCATGGGGCTGGTGGAGGTTCTTGGACGAATTCGTGAACTGTTCAGCATCCGGGCCCGGCTCCTGGACTATTTCTTCGCCACGCCACCGGATGTTGTGATCGGTATCGATTCTCCGGATTTTACGCTTGCGATCGAACGGCGCTGCCGCGAGGCCGGCATTCTTTCCGTGCATTATGTCAGCCCCTCGGTTTGGGCCTGGCGGCAGAAGCGGATCTTCAAAATTGCCAAATCGGTCAACCTGATGTTGACCCTGTTTCCTTTCGAGGCAAGGTTTTACGAGGAGCATCAGGTGCCTGTGGCCTTCGTGGGCCATCCACTGGCAGATCGAATTCCCAT
Source organism: Marinobacter sp. UBA2498 (assembly GCF_002341575.1). NCBI lineage: Bacteria > Pseudomonadati > Pseudomonadota > Gammaproteobacteria > Pseudomonadales > Marinobacteraceae > Marinobacter > Marinobacter sp. UBA2498. The sequence continues at coordinate 36,296 of NZ_DDOI01000100.1, forward strand.
GGCGCCGGATACCCTCAAGATGCGGGAGTCGTTGGGAATAGATGCGGACGCACCCGTACTGGCGGTTCTTCCCGGTAGTCGTGCAGGAGAAGTGGAGAGACTTGGTACCTTGTTTCTTGAAGCCTCTCGCTGGATACAGGAAAGAAGACCTGATCTACAGTTGGTGATCCCCTGCGTGAACCGGGACCGGGAGAAGCAGGTGCGCGATCTGGTCGATGCGTTGAAGGTGAAGCTTCCGGTTACCATCGTACGTGGGCGTTCCAGAGATGTGATGGCCGCGTCCGACGTTGTGCTCTTGGCCTCTGGAACGGCAACACTCGAAGCGATGCTTCTTAAAAAGCCGATGGTTGTAGGGTACCGCCTGAGCGGGTTCAGCTATGCTCTTCTGTCGAAGTTGGTGAAGGTGCCTCATGTCGCATTGCCCAATCTCCTCGCCAAGCGCCAGCTTGTTCCAGAGCTGCTTCAGGACGACGCCACGGCTGAGAGTCTGGGTGCAGCAGTGCTTGAGCGACTCGAGAACAAAGAAGAGAGGGCGAGGCTTAACCAAGCTTTTACCG
>NZ_DDOI01000100.1:36959-37168 GCF_002341575.1 Marinobacter sp. UBA2498
GCTTAACCAAGCTTTTACCGAGTTGCACCATTCACTGAAGCAGGGGGCTGATGAAAAAGCCGCTCAGGCGATCTCAGACCTGATAGAGCAGGGTGCCCGCTGATGCCCAAGAGCCCTTTGCCACCCTTCGAGTGTCGTTACAACGGTTCCTTGCTTGCCGGTGTGGACGAGGTCGGTCGGGGGCCGCTCATCGGGGCCGTCGTGACTGC
>NZ_DDOI01000100.1:37426-37751 GCF_002341575.1 Marinobacter sp. UBA2498
TCGGGGCTGGCTGTGGTGCCTGAGTACGTTCTGGTGGATGGTAATCGCTGTCCCAAGTGGCGCTGGCCGTCGGAACCGGTTGTCAAAGGCGACAGTCGGGTGGCTGCCATCAGCGCCGCTTCTATTATTGCCAAAGTAACCCGTGACCGGGAAATGGAAGCGCTGGAAGCGCGTTTCCCCGGGTTCGGCCTGGCGCAGCACAAAGGTTATCCGACCCCGGTCCATCTGGAGGCCCTGCGCCGCCTCGGAGCAACCATTGAACACCGCCGCTCCTTTCGACCTGTTCAGGAAGTGATTGAAACAGTGGGATTCTATCAAGATCACG
>NZ_DDOI01000138.1:0-12063 GCF_002341575.1 Marinobacter sp. UBA2498
TACTTCAGGGTACAAGCGCACGGGGTGGAAAACATTCCCGCCGAGGGGCCGGTGCTCATTATTTCCAATCACAGTGGCCAACTTCCTATCGACGGCCTGCTGATTGGCTATGCCCTTGCCTCGCGGGAAAAAGATGCCCGCATTCCAAGGGCCATGATTGAACGCTTTTTTCCAACCGTGCCCTGGCTGGGCAATTTGCTGAATGAAGTTGGCGCTGTACTTGGAGACCCGGTCAACTGCGCCAAGATGCTCGCCAATGATGAAGCCGTGATTGTTTTCCCCGAGGGCATTCGAGGTTCGGGCAAGCTTTACCACGACCGCTACCAGCTCAAACGGTTTGGGAACGGCTTCATGCACCTGGCCATGAAGTACAAGGCGCCGATCGTGCCCGTTGGCGTGGTGGGTTGCGAGGAAACCATCCCGGCCATCGCCAACATAAAGCCCCTGGCAAAAGCCCTGGGCATTCCCTATGCCCCGGTCGCCATGCCCGTGGTACTGCCGGCAAAAGTTCACCTGAACTTCGGAGCCCCGATGTACTTCGACGACCTTGAAATTCCCGAAGAACAGGTCACCGAACGCGTAGAGAAGGTCAAGGCGGAAATCAGCCGGCTGATCGACAAGGGACTGAGCGAAAGGAAAAGGCTTTTCTGATGAGCGAACAACGCAGACCGCACATTCTGATCACCGGTGCCGCCGGCGCCCTCGCCCAGAAAGTTATCGAACAGCTTCGGGATACCTGCGACCTGGTCGCCGTGGATTTCCGCGAACAGGTCTACCTGGGCGACGACATCCCCAGCTACTGCATCGATTTCAACAAGCGGGTGTTCGAGGATCTGTTCCGGCGCTATGAGTTTGATGGCGTGATCCACATGGGCCGGATTATGTCCAGCCAGCTCACCCGCATGCGGCGCTACAACGCCAACGTGCTCGGCACCCAGAAGCTTCTGGACCTGAGCCACAAGTACGGCATAAAACGAGTGGTCGTGCTTTCAACGTTCCACGTTTACGGAGCGGTGGCATACAACCCCGCACTTATCGACGAAGCGGCACCGCTCAAGAGCGCAGGGCTCAGCGCCGACCTGATTGACTCCGTGGAGCTGGAGAACCTCGCTAACATCTATCTGTGGCGCTACCCGGAACTGAACATCACCATCCTGCGACCCTGCAATATCGTCGGGCCGGGCGTGCGCAACACCATCAGCACCCTGCTGGGCAGCGAACGGGCTCCAGTGCTGGCGGGCTTTTCGCCCATGATGCAGTTTATCCATATCGATGACATGGCCGACGCCATTGTGCTGGCGTATAAAAAACCGACACGTGGCGTGTTCAACGTCGCGCCGCAGGACTGGGTGGCTTACCAGCACGCACTAAAGCTATGTGGCTGCAAGCGAATCCAGGTGCCGTCCATTCCGCCGATGGTTCCGAAGATGATACTCGGCACCTTGAAACTGAAGAGCTTTCCGTCCTATCTGATGGCGTTCTTCAAGTATCCGGTGGTGATTGATGGGCGGGCGTTTGTTAATGAGTTCGGATTTGAGCCGAAGCGGCCGCTAAAGGAGATTTTCCGGTTTTATCGGGAGAACAAGAGGCCGGTTTAGTCAACAGCGGCTACATAAGTTACTCTCACTATAAACAGAGCTATTCTTTGGAAAGGATTTCTTTACGGGGCACTCTGGCATGTTCAGCAACATGGACGTACTCAGCTATTCGCTGGCAGCGGTTACGTTCGGGCTACTTACAATACTGGTAGTATCCCGCTACCTGCGACGGGGTGTCGACCGGGCACTGGCACTCGCTGCGACAGTAAGCATGATTTGGGCGGCTACAATCGTCAGCCAGAGCCTTTGGGGGCAGCCTGGATTCAACATCCGCTATCTCGTTGAACTGCTCCGAGACGCCTCCTGGATCTACCTGCTGTTTGCTCTGCTAAAAGATGGTCTAAAAGAAAAAAAGCTCACAAACAAGGTAAAACACATCCTTGGAGCGACTACGGCAATCCTTCTGACGCTGTTGGTCGCCATCGCGTTGATCGAAAATTTCAGTACCGTCGGCATCTCCACGGGCAAAGCCAAACTGCTGGGCCAAATCGGTCTCTCCCTTCTCGGCCTCTCAATGGTTGAACAGATCTGGCGCAATTCGCCAAGTTTTGGCCGGTCAAGTATCAAATACATGTGCATTGGCATTGCCACCATCTTTGCCTTCGATTTCTTCATGTACGCCGATGCACTTCTCTTTGGCCAGGTGTCCGACTCTTTCTGGAACGCCCGGGGATTTGTGAACGCCCTGCTCACGCCACTGTTTGCCATCAACGTCATCAATACCCGCAAGCAACCCGTGGATTTCCAGCTCTCCCGCTCGGCCTTTTTTCATGCGGGCACCCTGGTTTTCGCCGGCGGGTACCTGCTTTTTCTGGCCCTTGGCGGTTATTACGTAAGGGTACTTGGAGGCGAATGGGGGGATGCGCTTCAGGTTCTTTTCTTCACCATTTCACTGGTATTTCTGACCACACTCCTGCTTTCCCGACGTATCCGCTCCAAACTGATGGTACTGATCAGCCAGAACTTCTTCGATTACAAATACGATTACCGGGAAGAATGGCTAAAAATGACCCGGGAGCTGGCCGACCTCAGCGACGATCCTCCACTTCCCGAACGAGTTATCCGAATGCTGGCCGGGCTTGTCGAAAGCAATGCCGGCGGCATCTGGCTGATAGGTGAACAGGATGCCTATATCCTGAAGGCCGCCGTTAACCTCTCGACACCGAAATACACCATGATCGATGGCGATTCGGAGCTGGTCCAGTTCTTCCGCGATCGTGAGTGGATCGTGGACTTGCACGAGTACCAGTCGGATCCCGTCAGCTACAATCTTCTTGAAATTCCGGACGCCATCACCAAAACACCGGACGGCTGGCTGATCATTCCTTTATACCTCGGCAATGAACTCTATGGCATGGCACTTGTAGGCAACCCCTACGCTCGCGTAGAGCTGAACTGGGAGAACTTTGACCTGATCAAGGTTGTAGCCCGGCAAACATGCAACCTGCTGGCACAGGCAGATGCCCAAAACCGACTGTCCAGGGCCATGCAGTTTGAAGCTGTCAGCAAGGCTTCTGCCTTTATGGTCCACGATCTGAAGACTGTCATCGCCCAGCTTTCCCTGCTCGTGAAAAATGCGCCAAAACACCGGAACAACCCGGCCTTTATTGACGACATGATCAACACCACAGAGCATGCTGTTCGCAAAATGTCCAACCTCGTTGAACACATTCGCAAGCCGTCCCAGGATGATGACAGCAAACTGGCACCGATAAACCTCACTGAGCTGGTTATCGAGCTCATTGCAAGTCATCAGCATCGTGCTCCTTATCCTCATTTGGAAGGCACGCCCCCAAATGCCACAATCAAAGCGGATGCCGATCAGCTGCGCAGCGTTCTGGGACACCTGATTCAGAATGCTCAGGATGCAACACCACCCGATGGTGAGGTTGTGCTGACCCTGAAGATCGCAAAAGGTAATGTTGTGCTGTTCATTCAGGACAGCGGCAGCGGAATGACCGAAGAATTTATCAGTGGGCAGCTCTTTAAACCATTTGAGAGCACAAAAGGTCTCACAGGCATGGGAATAGGCGCTTACCAGGCCCGCGAGTACATCCAGAAGCTGGGCGGCAACATCGATGTAACAAGCGAGCCCGGAATCGGCTCCTGCTTTTCAGTTCGCGTACCTCTGGCCGCACCAGGTCCTGCCAAAATGCCTGAGCCGGGATATCCATTGATTTCTGACACTACGGGAGTGAGAGAGGACGCCAATTAACTGCCATTTTCTTGCATCAAGAAAGACGAGCATTGCAAAGTGTCAATGTTCAGTTAAGAATCAGGGGTAAGGACACATACTACAAAAAGGATTTACTGCTGTTGTGACCAGACGACTATTAATCGTAGAAGATGATCCAGGCCTTCAAAGCCAGATGCGCTGGTGTTTCAGTGAGGATCTGGGGGTAACCGTAGCATCCGATCGAGATTCCGCCCTCGCCGCTATCAGGCGTGAGGAGCCGGAGGTTGTTACTCTGGACCTGGGCCTTCCGCCGGATCCGGGTGGGGCCTCGGAAGGCTTTAATCTGCTTGAAGAAATCCTTCGCCTTGCCCCAATGACCAAAGTAATCGTAGTGACCGGCCGGGAAGACAAGGAAAATGCCGTCAAGGCCGTGGGCATGGGTGCTTCCGATTTCTATCAAAAGCCCCTGGATGCAGACATTCTTACTTTTGTGGTTAGCCGGGCCTTCCGACTTGCGGAACTGGAACACGAAAACCGGGAACTCGCCCGGTCTGGCAATGGCACCAATATCAAGGGCATTGTTGCTGCAAGCCCACAAATGCTGGCTGTTTGCCGAACACTGGAAAAAGTTGCCCCCACAGATGTAACCACCCTGATCACCGGCGAAACCGGTACCGGCAAAGAACTCCTTGCACGAGCTTTGCATGACCTCAGCCCGCGCTCAGAAAAACCGTTTGCAGCCATCAATTGCGCAGCGATTCCGGAAAACCTCCTGGAGAGCGAACTGTTTGGCTTTGAGAAAGGCTCATTCACCGGAGCGACTCAATCCAAAAAAGGCAAAATCGAAAGCGCTAACGGCGGGACTCTATTTCTGGATGAAATTGGCGACATGCCTATGGCGCTCCAGGCCAAACTGCTGCGCTTCCTGCAAGAACGCGTGATTGACCGGGTGGGCTCGGTAAATGCCATATCCGTTGATGTTCGGGTGGTTTGCGCGACCCACCGAGATGTCAGGCAATTGATTGAAAGCGGGGATTTCAGGGAAGATCTGTACTACAGAATCAGCGAAATCACTCTTGATGTGCCCGCAGTCCGGGAACGTGAGGGCGATGCTCTGGTTATAGCACAGTCCCTCCTGAAATCGCTGGGCAAACATATGGATCGCCCCAACCTCTCGTACAGTGAAGATGCCATCAACGCCATTAACAATTACCCATGGCCGGGCAACGTTCGAGAGATGATCAACAAGGTAAAACGAGCCATCATTATGGCGAACAGTAAGCGGGTGACCGCCGAAGATCTTGAACTCGACGGGGGTCAACAAGGCCAGGACCAGCAACTTAACCTGAGGAAAGTGCGGGAAAACGCCGAACGGGCAGCCATTTTACAGGCGCTCCAATCCTGTAGTTTCAATATGGCCCGGGCCTCCCGCCTGCTGGGCATTACCCGGCCAACCCTATACAACTTGACCGATAAATATCGGATACAAACTTCATCTGAATCACCAGGTACCTGAGTAGCAAGCAGGGAATCCACAATAAGATTTAAAAGGGAAAGGAACAGGGCCATGAAACCAGTGTCAGCAGTACGTGCCACCTTCCTGGTAGTTGCCATTTCGCTCACTCTCGCAGGTTGCAGCGAAGAAGAACAAGAAATGAGCCAAGAGGAGATCCAGTATCTTAGTCATATGGATCAGTCCCGGTTTTTCCAGCGCCAGGGGGAGCTTAAGGCCAGCACTCTGGAGGCCCGTAGTGCGATTGAGCTGCAGCCGGAGCGCGTAGAGCCGTATCTTTTAATCATCAACAACCTTCTTACGGCTGGCGATGCCAAGAATGCCGAGCGCATGCTCGACCAGTTGCTTTCGGATATTGGCGAAGAATCCATTAGCCAACAGAATGCTAACGATGCAGCGCTGATCCGTTCGGAAGCCCATTTGATGCAACGCGAGCCTGAGGAGGCGCTGGCGGTACTTGATGCGCTTGAAGACCCGGACCGCGTTCAGCAGCTGGAAGGAGCTTTACTCAGAGGAGAAATTCACTTGGCCGCAGGCCGTCTTGATCAGGCGGCAGAAGCGTATTCGGTTGCACAGAATACTGACCCTAATGCAGTCCGGCCATTAATCGGTCAGGCCAGGGTGGCTTACCGTCAGAACAAGCCCGGTGAAGGTGATGAGTATATTGCTCAAGCCGAAGAACTTGATCCGGACCACGTCGAACTATGGCTCCTCAAGGCCGGCATTGCGCAAGACAGAAAGGATTGGCCAGACGCCGAACAAGCATTGATAAATGCGCTGGAGACAATCGGTCAGTACGACGTTATGACATACCAGAAGTTTGAAACCATGTCGGCGCTGATCAATGTACTGCGGGAACAGGGCAAATCCTCTGAAGCCTTTGTCTACGAAGAAATTCTCGCAAAATCAGCGCCTGGCACCATCAGGAGCAACCTGATAGCGGCACAAGAGGCATTCAACAACGGCGAACTGAATAACGCCGCACGCTATCTCGAGGAAGTACTGTCCCAGGCTCCGAGCCAGCAGCAGGCCGCACTGATGCTGGGCCTTATTCGCTATCGCCAGGGCCGGCCAGAGGAGGCTGAAGCCCTGCTAGCCCCGGTTGCCGATATGGAGGACTCGGAGCAGGCGAGAAAACTACTTGCGGCCACCCGCCTGCAAATGCGCAACCCGGAAGGCGCCCGGGAAATCCTCGCCAATCTCGAAGACCAGGATTCAGACCCGGAAACCCTGGCGCTGGTGGGCATCGCCTCACTGGTCAGCGGCGACACAGAAAGCGGCGAGCAGTTCATCGAAAAATCGCTGGACCTCGCCCCCGACAACAACAACCTGCGGTTGCGGTATGCAACGTATCTGGTGCGCACAGGCCAGACCGAAAGGGCCATCGAACAGGCCAACCGGGTACTGGAGAGCGATCCGGAATCAGAACAGGCAAGATTGCTGGTTGTCCAGGCCCATGTATCCGCCAACAACAACGATGCGGCCATCGCCGCGGCGTCCGACTGGGTTAAGGAACAACCAAAAAGTGTTGCCGCACTGGTTACCCGTGGCAATGTCGCCGCCAACGCCGGGAATATCGAAGAGGCCAGACAGTATTACCAGAGAGCCACGGAAGCGGATAGCGAGAACCCCGCCGGGCTTAACGCCCTGGGCAACCTGGCACGGTTACGCAATGAAACAGACCAGGCAAAAGACTACTACCGCCGTGCCATTGAACTGTCCCCGGACAATCGCCAGGCACTGCAGGGGATCTCCTCGGTTATGCCGCGTGAAGAACTGAAGGCGCTGATGGAAGAGGTCCGGGAGAAACACCCGGACGCGTATGGCCCCAGGCTGATATTGCTGGAATCGGCATTGATTGACAACGACACCCAACGGTCCGATGAGCTGACCGCCGGCCTGCTTGAACGGGAAGACGAATCCAGCCCTGCCCCGGCAGAATCACTGGTTGCTTCCGTGTACCATGGCATTGCCACCCAGCTGGCCCAGCGTGAACGCCTGGAACAGGCAGCTGACGTGCTTCGCCGGGGGCGCATACTGTTTCCGGATAACGAAGAAATCGGCATCCAGGCGGCTGCCATTGAGTTCACCCGGGGAAATGCCAAAGAGGCCCGGGACATCCTGAGAGACGTCAAACAACAACATCCCGAATCCGCAACGCCCTTCCGCATCGAAGCCCGCTACTTTGAAAGGCGGGAGGAGTATCAGGAAGCCGCCGAGCTCTATCAGCTTGCCCTTGAACTGGAACAAACCGCCGAACTGGAAGTCGCCCACGCCCGCGCCCTGGTTCGGTCCGGGCAGCGCGACAAAGCTGTCGAATCCCTCGAAAACGCACGCCAGGCTTTTCCACGGAACCCCCAGGTGCTGATGAGCTTGGCGGTACTACACCAGGAAAACGAGGCGCCTGAAAAGGCAATACCGCCCTATGAAGAATTGCTTGAAGTAACACCCCGGAACGTGGTGGCACTCAACAACCTGGCGTGGATCTACCACCAACAAGGCGACGAACGCGCCATGGAACTGGCCAGGCAAGCTTTCGAGCTGAACTCCGGCAACGCCGCCATTGCAGACACCTACGGCTGGATTCTGTTCCAGGCGGGAAAAACAGAAGAAAGCCTGCCCGTGCTTGAAAAAGCCCACGAACTGCAACCTGATTCGGAGGAAATTGCCATGCACCTGGCTGAGGCCTATCGCGCCAACGGCCGCGATGCGGACGCAAAACTGGTGCTGGAGAAGTTTGGTGACCAGGGGTAAACGCGGAAAGACACAGACGCCATAACTACCGCCACATAATACCGAACCGTTCGTAGGCTTTGGTGGCACTCTCCCTCCTTCGCAACAACAGTACTTTACTCATCGTAATTGTTGCGCAAGGAAGGTAGTGCGTTAGTCCTCGCCTCTTTTCTTTTCCGCAACTTGTTTATCCACAGCGGTCACCACCTCTTCCATCACTGAATCTATTAGTGAAGACAAACGCTTTTTCCCATCACAGTCTTCGCAATACACAGCAAATACGATCAGAGAAGCATCGCTGCGGGAATTCATAAGCCCCCAAACCTGGGCCAGCTTGGCTCTCAGGTTATCCGTCTCCCAGAATCCCTCTACGTAATAGGTGTAGGCAATGTGTATCCGCGTGTCGGTAAACCGTTGACGAAGCGTCAAGCCTTTGAGGGGGACTTTCCCTGGCCCGGACAGAGTGAAAAATGTCTCTGGATACCAGCGTTCCCGATCATAAACCCGATTCGAATACTGGATTACTTCAGCACCCTCCCGCTGATAGTCGTAGCTGTAAACCGCCGCAAAAAGGGATTCACCAGGCCCTGATTGATCGCCCGCACCTCTCCGGTCAAACAGTGTCTGGGTATACAGCCAATCTGGGTTCTGAACCCTTGGACGCCAGCCCTCCAGGTTGGTTGAGAAAAGCGGACCGTAACGTTCCCCAACCAGCTTAAGGTCCAAAGCCAGAGGTTCCGGCTTTATGTCGCGATCCGACGATGGCAACGCGGCCCATACCAGAACCGGCAAAAGTGCGGTGATAACAACACCAACTTTCAGCCGCATGGCGCCAGTGCGGCTAAACGATGCCAAAGGTTCAGTCGCTTCCACCTTCTGATCCGAGTCCCGCTCTGCCTTCATCGACTCCAGTCGTCGACCCACCAGGAACAGAGGAATCAAGGTGGCTGCAAACACCCACCAGCCAAAACTTTCGTGGTCTTCAATCAGAGAGGATTGCATGTTGGTTTCGTGGCCCATGTAAATAATCACGAAAACTCTTATCCAGTTGGCGAAAAGCGCAAGTAACACACTCGTCGCAAACAGGATTACACGGGCGCGAAGGGTGCGCAGATTCAACTCGCCATAGATCAGCGACAACGACTGGCCAACCAGCAGGTACCGCAAACCCGAACAGCCATTGGCAATCTCAAAGGCCCCCACCCCTATGAGATAAACAAACACACCCTCAATTTCAAACTCAATATCAAACAGGCCGAGTAACAACTGATTGATTTCTACCGTAATGACCTGAAGCGTCCAGGACAGAAAGTCCCAGACCGGCATCGCAAAAAACAACAACCCTACCGGCGCAATAAAGAACCGGACCTGTTTCCATCCTAAAAGAATGGCCAGCGCACCAAGCAGTAGCGGAACCAGCATCAGATGCTGGAGCGCCTGCACCCGCAGCAGATCACCCATTCCATAGGCTAGCAGCGCCAGCACAAAGGGCATTAGCCACAAGGGATAAAAACCGGGTACCAGAGCTCGCTGTTTCAGCACACGGAATATCAGAAAAACAGAAACCAATAGCAGCAGAAAACCGTGAGAGTAGGATTCATCAAACCTGAGCCACCGGCTGACAATACCCTCAACGGTTGGCCAGATAAGCAGGAAAAGGGCGCCAAATACTAAAAGGAACGGAGATGCCGCCCGGATCAGGCCACGAAAACGAATCCTTCCAATCGCCATACGCCTACACCCCTTTCCTGCCAGCGGATCCCCGGCTTATCGGGCCTGTCCGTCGAGGTTTGTGCCACGACAGGATCACAATCCCACCCTACGACTGAGCCCCCTCGCCATAAACAGGGGGCTGGCCGCCTGGATACGATACAGAGCCTTGAGCAGAGGGCTGCGAACTACCTGGAATGTGGAGAAATGCACGGCCTCACCATGAAAGTGCGATTTATAGAACTGATTTTTACCATTACCGGCGAGCAGATCATAGGCGCTCGTTGCCCCGTCACTGAAAGCAGCTTCAATGGCGTGCCCCAAGTGAAGGTAACCCAGGGACACTTTCGGGTCGAAATCTTCCTCATACCCGGCCTGAAGATTATACCGGCAGCCGCGAACCACCACATCGTACAAAACAGAAACACAGTGTTCATTGTACAAAATCAGACTCATCGCCGGCTCACCTTCACACAGATGCAGCCTTTGCAGCAGCAGGCGGTGAAACCTCAGCGCTTCCCTGTCGAACGCCGGTTTCCCCCAGCGCTTCATATGGAAAGCGTTGAGGCGCCCAAAAAAGTCCCCATCACGGCCTTCCTCATGGTCAAGAAAATCAAGCTCACCCTGCTTTTTCAGGTACGATCTGCGGTTATAGGCTTTAAGCCGGGTATTCTTTCCAAGCCCGGCCAACCAGTCATCAAAGCGGCCAGTGGTATTGATGCGAATTCCGACATCTTCGGTTCGGTGAATCATCCGATAACCCCGCTGGTCATAAAACCGCCCGACTTTAAGGCTCTCCAGCTGATCCACGGGCACATCGGTACTGATCATCTCATCCCATTTTAGCTGTTCCAGCGCCGGAACAAGCGCCGCCGTGACCGCCTGCTCACTGCCCCGACGGGCAATGATTGCGCAATACTCCGTCCGCACCGTTGGTGCAAGCCGCCAGGCATTACCTATCATATAAAGGCGGGCAACCCGAACACCGCCAGGCATCACCAGAACCCGGCGACAGAAAGGGCCAATGCCGACTAGCTCACCCCGCTGATCAAAGACACCCAGCAGTACCAGTTCCATACCCAGAACCTGGGACCAGGTTTCCCACCAGCTATACAGCCAGGGCCAGCTCATGAACAGTGGATTGGCATCGGAGGCTCCAAGGCACGCCTGCCATTCCTCCGCCATGGCGGCAAATCCTGCCTCGGAAACCGGCTTAACCCTCAGCATGGCGCACGCTCCAGAGCCGACACACCCGGCACGGTTTGCGGGTTGTAAAAATCACTGGCGGCCTGGAGGAACTCTCCATCGGAGTCACCGGCCATGATAAACCAGACAGAGGAACCGGCAGCAGGCTCCGCTCCCGGCTCGTAGACATAGAAACGTGGCCGACCCCGGAGCTGAACAAAGCCTTCCGCCAGAAACGTTTCTGCCAGTTCCGGGTCCGAGGTAACAGAAAACACCTGATCTGCATGGGGCCAGTGCCGGACCGCTGCACCCACAAGGGCCCGTTTCAGTGGCCGATTCCGGGCCGGCCCGCAATAATCGACAATACGCAATGTGCTCTGGCTGAACCGGGTAACCAGTGTTGCCGCCAGCTCATCATCCTGCCAGGCACAAACGAACCCGTACCGGCCCAACGGGTGCCTCTGGTAACGCCAGTCAAGGTAAGCAAAGTCTCTTCTAACAATCCTTCCATACTCCGGGGCACAACGCTCCCAGAGCGCATCAACCCGGTCTCTTTCAGGCAGGTTTGAGCGCACTTTAATACCCATTCCAGAGATGCCCGGCACGGCGGAGAACGCCCGCCGCAGACGGTTCAGCCACTGGAGACCGCCCAGCAACCAGCTACGAAGCCCGTTGCGCCGGCGCAGCATCCTGTAGCTTCTCACCGATTCATCGGGCACCCATCCAAGGTGACGGAGCACCTCGCTGGCCCGGTTACTGATACCAAAGGCCATGATGACAGGCGCCTTCCTATGCAGCTCGTGCTTGATGACACTCCCCAGCCCCTGCCCGCGCCACGGCTCAGCGAGGTAAAAATCACAACTCCACAAAACCCTTATTGCTTCTCCCTGGTCGGTCGCGCGAGCGGCCATCACGCCGTTGAATCCCACCACTGTGTCCTCGTCGTCAACCAGCACAACGGGCGTGAAGGGCAAACCAAACGGATTGGACTCAAATTGCCAGTGCCACAGTTCCGCCTTGTAGGGCACGTCCCTGAACAGTTTCAGAACGCCTTCCCGGTATTTCGGCTGCCAGGGCACACACCGGGGCACCCCGCTGCCAGCGGCCACAACCCTTGCCTTTGAACCCGGTATCATCTTCGGGGCACC
>NZ_DDOI01000138.1:12145-24211 GCF_002341575.1 Marinobacter sp. UBA2498
CAACGCGATACAGCGCTCGCCAGACAACCGAATCCAGTGGCGCATTGTGCAGTGCCCCGGCAATGGCGCCAACGGCCTTGCCACGTTCACCGGCACTGGCAAAGTACCTTGCCTTGCGACAATAGAAACGGGCCAGCCCCCAGCGACGTTCACCGGGAGACAGAACTTCTCCATACCGCGCCAGAAATTGCTGGATAATCCGCTCGTTCGCAGCATATCGCCTGCGCTTATCCGATGAAATCTGATCCGCCATCACCCGATACGAGGCGACAATGCCGGGCTCATACTGGTAACAGTACCGGGCGGAGAACCTCAGCCAGAGCTCGTAGTCATCAGCAACACCCACCGAGGTATCAAAACCGCCCATCTCATCAAAGCACCGCCGCCTCACCAGCGCCGTGGTAATACTCACGCTGTTGTCAGCCAACAGATACCGCGTGATCCGGCCGGAATAACGCCTCATATTCTGAAGGCTGACAACCGAACCCTGCTCGTTAATTGTAGCCTCATCACCATGGACGATATCAACCTCGGAATTTGCCCGGAAAACAGCCAGCTGCTTCTCCAGCTTGTCTCGAGCCCAGACATCATCGGAATCAAGAAACGCGATAAAATCCCCCGTCGCCTGCTTGAGGGCAAGATTACGGGCATGGCTCTGGCCCTGGTTTTCCTGGTAGACATAACGAACTCGCCTGTCAGCAAGAAAGGGCTTCAGGACATCAGGTGTATTGTCTTCGGAGCCATCGTCCACAATGATCAACTCAAAGTCCCCGAAGGTCTGAGACAGAACACTGGCAACAGCAGCCGGCAGGAACCGGGCCCTGTTGTAGGTTGGAGTGATTACGCTAATGACCACCAATGCACGCTCCTGAAGCCATCCATGACGATTATCTTTTTAGGAGTAGTTTACCCAACGCTCGCCACGGTCCTTGCCACCAAGGGTAATAATTAATCCCCCTGGCGATGTCGTAAATGGAATCCCGGAACGATTTAATAGATATTTCATAACGGGCTTTTCTAATATAAAAGTGGCTCAGACCCTGCCGCCGTTGCCTGCTCGTAACAGCATCAGGATACTGCTCAAGAAATTTAAGAAGTAACCTTTCGTTACTGGAGAATCGCTTTTTCTTATCAGATGAAATCTGATTCTCCATAACTCGATAATAGCTCAAAAATTCGGGAATATAACGAAACTCGAACCTGGTAGAAAACCTGAGCCACAATTCATAATCTTCCGCTACACGATCTGATTCATTAAAGCTGCCCAACTCGTCAAAGCATTTTCTACGTGTCATAGTGGTATTCATGCTTACAAAATTATCTTTTAGCAGGTGATGAGTAATGCGGCCAGAATAACGTTTCATGGTATTCTTACCGATCTCAGCGCTCTTCTCATCAATCAAGATGCCGTCTCCATAAACGATATCAGACTGTGGAAACCGGCTAAATTCCAGAAGAGAACGATCAAGTTTGTTAGGCAGCCACGCGTTATCGGAATCGAGAAAGCAGATAAACTCTCCACTGGACTCAGATATGCCTTTATTTCTCGCTACGCTTTGACCTTGGTTAGACTGATAAAAATACTTTATTCTTTGATCCGTCAGATAAGGCTCGACTACCTCTCTTGTGCTATCAGTTGAGCCATCATCTACAATTATAAGCTGAAAGTTTTGATAGGTTTGAGCAAGCACGCTATCTATAGACTCAGGCAAAAAATCAGACCGATTAAAGGTGGGTGTGATAACAGAAACTAACGGATTTTCATTCGCCACAACTATACCCTTTAACCATGATTCGAAATATTTTAACCCATCTATCAAATTATGATGTCCACTCAGTCTAGCCAAGCCTGAAACATCAGAATACCCCATAACTCAAAACTATAGTCTTCCCTGCCGGAAAGGTGTTCATTCCAAACCTGCCGGACCATGTCTGCTTTCCAGTAACCCTGCTCCCTCAGCTTCACCGGTTCCAGAAGGCTCTCCGCCCAGTCCCGCAAAGATCCTCTCAGCCAGGCCGCCACCGGCACTGCAAATCCCTGTTTGGGCCGGTCGATCAGTTCCCGGGGCACATGGCGGTACAGCACCGACCGAAGCACCTGCTTGCCGACACTCCCCTGCATATTAAGAGATGCGGGCAGCCCCATGGCGAACGACACAACACGGTGGTCCAACATGGGGATACGGGTTTCGAGGCTGCAAGCCATGGCGGCACGGTCCACCTTGGTCAGAATATCGTCTGGCAGATACCAGTTCAGGTCCCGCCACATCAGCGTTTTCAGGTCATTGTCCGGCACCTGGTCCGGAAGCGGGCCGGTCAGCCCGTAACGGCCTTCATCTGGTTCAACCAACGCCATGGCCGGATCGGGCCAGAAAGACACAGACTGACGGTAGAACTCAGACAGGCTCCTGGCAGAGGCAATAGCTCTGGCCCGTGCGAGACGGAACCGGATGGCTTCCACACTGCGCCCTTTCTGGGAAAGCACCAGGGTACGAATGGCCTGAGCGGTCAATCCGGGCGGCAGCCGACCCGAGAGCGCTTTCAGGCGGGAACCAAACGAACGGCGACGCTGCCATCCACGCAACATACCCGGATAGCGGGTGTAACCACAGAACAACTCGTCGCCGCCATCACCGGAAAGTGCCACAGTTACGTGCTTGCGAGTCATCTCGCTGACCAGATACGTGGGCAACTGGGACGAATCCGCAAACGGTTCGTCGTAGATCTGCGGCAAACGCGGCACCAGGTCCCTTGCGTTCCGCTCTGTCACATAGAGCTCAGTATGGTCCGTGCCCAGGTGCCCCGCCACTGCCGCCGCATGTTCTGCCTCATTAAACCCTTCCTCGTTAAAACCGATACTGAAGGTCTTGACCGGGGTCGACGCCTGCCGCTGCATCAGGGCAACGACTGTTGAAGAATCCACTCCACCGGAGAGAAAAGCCCCCAGCGGCACATCAGACACCATTTGCTCACCGATCACCCTGGTAAGCAGCGCTTCAAGATGGTCCGCAGCAGCCTCCACCGTCCAATCATCAGATTCGGCAAACTGATCCTCAAGACGCCAATAACGAGAGGGTTCCGGCAGCTGCCCCGGCTCAAGGCGGGCAAGGTCAACAGCAACAAACGAGGCAGGCAGAAGCTTGAAAATACCGGAGTAAATCGTATGGGGCGCGGGAATCAGGTTATGCCGAACCAGCAAAGGCAAGGCGCCGCGATTAATTCCGCCCTGCCATTGAGGGTGTTGCTGCAACGCCCTGAGCTCCGAGCCAAAGACCAGGGTACCGCCCTGCCACCCGTAATACAGGGGCTTTTCCCCCATGCGATCCCGGGCCAGGTACAACCGCTGTTCCTGCTGGTCAAACAACGCAAAGGCAAACATGCCGGCAAATCGCCCGAGCGCGGCTTCCACGCCCCAGGCCTCGAAGGCCGCAAGCATAACCTCCGTATCCGAATGGCCGCGGAAATACGCCCCGTCAGCCGCCAGCTCCTCGCCCAATGCCTGGAAATTGTAGATTTCACCATTGAAAGCGATCACAAACCGGCCAGAAGCCGAAGCCATCGGTTGAGCACCCAGGGGTGACAAATCCAGAATGGATAAACGACGGTGGGACAGGCCAACGGACAAGGCATCGTTCAGCCACACCCCACCGGCATCAGGCCCACGATGGACGATGGCCTCCCCCATTTTCCGGAGCCTTGTCTCGCAGGATTCCCTGTCGATATTACCGCCAGCCTCAGCAAACCCTGCAAAACCGCACATTGTTCAGTTCCTTCCCAGTCTGCGGGACAGATACTCACCAATGTAATCCCGCTCTTCCCTGTTCAACACCAGAAACCAGAAACCAGCAAGCCAGCCAAAACTACCGAACACCACACCCGTCAGAATATCAAAATAGGAATCGTATACCCATACATCACCAATGCCGAGCAGGATCGCCGCCATGATTACGGCCGGAGCCACCCCGGGCACAACGGCCGATAACAAATACTGGCGTACTGGCAGATCGAGATGCTTGCAGGTATACCGCAGGTACACCGGCACAAAAATAAGCCCTGGCACCACCGACGCAAAGGCAACCCCCTCAAGGCCAAAAGGATGCACCAAGATCAGGCTAAGGGTGATATTCAACAGTGCAGCCATGGGCGTAAGCTTCGCGAATATACCGTGCCTGTCAATTGCGGTGAGATAACGGCTGGCAAACGGATTGATGAACGGGAAAATGGTAAAGAACACCAGAAAGACAATAATCAGTTCCGCTTTTTCACCAAACTCCGGATCGAGCCAGATGGAAATGAATGGCACCCCCAGAATAAGTACGCCGGTACCCATGGCCAAAAGGATGCTCACTACGTACCGAGACGACAGCAAAAACACCTGGCGGATGGTTTCGTTCTCCTCCTTGGCGCTCAACCCACTGAACAGGGGCATGAAAGCATGGGTGAGTGTCCACCCGAGACCACGTATGTGCAGGGTCAGGTTGGCGGGAATACTGTAAAAAGGCACCATTGCAGGCCCCATGATCACACCAATCACCAGCACATCTGTTGCGTTTTCTACGCGTGTCGAAATACCCTGAATGAACGATTTGAAGCCAAAGACAATCAATTCCCGAAGCCTGATCCAAGAGAAATTGACAGGCCGGGCCCGAATCGCGCCATGCGCAGGCCGGGAAAGAATCCACATAAACAAGAGATACTTAACGGACAAACCAATAGCATTAATTCCTGCCAGTAATACAAGCCCGTTTTCCGGCGAAATATAGAGATATAAGAGTGATGACCCGACAATTGAATTGAAAATCGTGATGTTATTTTTCAGATAATACTTCTGGAACCCTTCCAGATAGCTCTCTGCCACATATCCCGGAAACGAAATCAGCAAGTATGCACCAATTAGAATCAGAAACAGGGTGTACTTTTGATGGGGCTCACCCTGCGGAGCTACCGAACCTGAAAACCAGAACCCCCAGAAAAAGAAGAATAAAAATAACAGCACCCCAACCAATGCCATAAACGCAAAGGCGGACATGTAGACCGACTGCAAGGCCACTTCATCTTTTTCGGCCAGATGTCGGGCCGCAAAACGGCTTATTGCCGGGCGCAGACCAAGATCAAGGATGCCCATATACCCGACAACGGCCCCGACCATTTCCCAAAGCCCATAATCGTATTTGCCAAGGTTGTATACAAAGATCGGGGTCATCACAAAAGTGATCGCCAGCTTGACCAACATGACGAGAACATTTGAGCCCGTATTGACTAGAAGGGTACGTATCACCCCGCGTCTCCCCGCTTCTCAAGCACACGCTTGAATACCTGTTTCAACTTTGAAGCGGTAATGCTGACATCAAAACGCTCAGCCGCCGTTTTTCGATATTTATCGAATTTCGCCTCAATCTCCGGCTGCGCCGATTCAAACCTCTCCAGCTGTTCCAGTAAGCCGTCTACCGAACCAACACTGAAAACCAGCGTGGGGGAATCCGCCACAACCTCATTCATGCCAATGCAATTGGAAGCAATAAGCGGGCGACCAGACACCATTACCTCCATGGGCAGCAACGGACAGGCCTCCCACTTTGAAGGCATAACAACTGCATCCACGCCTCGAATTGCAGCCCTCATCGAATCCGTCGCAGGAAAAAAATGAAAAAATCCGCTGAGCCCCCGCCGTTCAATATCGGCCTGCTCTTCCCGGATAAAACCGCCCCAACCAAAACAACACACATGTAAAGGTCGATCTGAGCGAGAAACGTTCCAGCGTTCAAGAGCATTCACCAAAAGACCAAATCCTTTCTGCGCCATGAAGCGGCCAAAGAAACCGACAACCAGAGCGTTTTCAGGAATCGAAGCCTCCGCTCGCAGGTCCCGCGAGTCATCCCCAACGAATACACGCGTTCTTATGCCATTCCTGACCGCGACAACCTTCCCCTTTGCGGAAAGAGCAGGAAAAGTCGCACGGAAGTTCTCCGCTGCGTCCTCACCAACCGGGTTCACCAGATTTGCCATGGCAAACAACCGGGCCATAACAAATTTCTTCACCTGGCCAAGCCGGCCCTTGAACTGGCCCGGCATAAAAACATCGTGGGTGGTAATCACATGAGGAATACGCAAAAGCCACAGGGGCAATGCAGCGACCAGCCCGGCGGTAAATCCGTGGGAGTGAACCAGATCCGGCCGGTTCGCTAAAACCTCACGAACAAGAGCCAGCAACAAAGGAATCAAGCCCTCGGAAGTCTGAGAACTACAACTGACGTTGGCCAAGGGCCCTACCAGAGACTGCAACGCGTCAGACCGGGGCGACACCAGCCTGAAAGCATGGCTCTTTAACGCTTCATCACCATAGACATAATAGAAGTAGGTTCTGATTCCCCCACCAGGATGCCTCGCAAACACAACAACTTGCATCAAAATTCCTTTTCTGGAGGCACGATCAGCGCCTGCCGGACAGATCGACCAGATTACTGAAACGGTTTTTACGGAGTGTTCGTACTGACGTGGCCCCTGAAGTTTCCGGGACAACAAGGTTCAACTGCGTTAACCGGTGAAAGACAACAACAGCGCCGGCAAACAGATACCAATAGTACTGGGAAAGCCCCCAGTAATTCAGGCTGTATACCGCGTACATCCAGAACACAGCCGTCATCGCTTTGTTCAGATTTACATAGAAAATATCAGACCCATGCTCCGCGATGCGCTTGTTGTTTTCGGCTAACCCCCTATAAACCTTGAACAAAAACCTGAGAAAAATGAACATGCCGACGATGCCCAACTCGATCAGCAATTCGGCATAGAGGTTGTGCGATGCCTGGCGCCTGCCCAGTATATGTGTTTTCGCCTCGGGCGTAGTGCCCAGCCCATGCCCTACAATTGGTCGCTCCAACCCCAGGGAGAATTCATTCATCAATCCCTCGAGGCGACCTTCCGCTGATGCTGCGTTGGATGTTTCGGATTGGCCAACCAGTGACAGGTAACGATCTTTCTGCTCATCCGTCATCACCTGCCATCCCGCCATGCCCACCAGAATTGCCACAACAACCAGACTGAACTTGTGGCTCGACTCCTTAAACACAAAAAAAGCGATTACCAGCAGAGCGAGTAACGCCCCCCGCGATTGAGTGAGAATCAAGGCGTAAAGAAGTGGCGGCATCAACAGCAAGTAAAGAAGCCTGGCCTTAAACCCGGATGACCACAGAAGATAATGAAGAAAGGGTATTGCGGTTACAATCACAAAACCCAGCTCATTCGGATTAATCACATCCGATGGTGCGCCTGACAATCGTTGGGAGAATTCACCACCACCCATATAGGTACTACTGCCCCAGTATCCTTCGGTCAGATTCAGAAATAATGGTTCAAATACCCGGATTAACTGGCAACCTATAAAAACCAGCAAGAAAAGCTTCAATCGACGATCTGAATCCACCAGCAAGACTGTAAAGAAAAAGAAAGTGATAGCCTTAATAAAATCGCTCAGATTATTCTTAACCACACTTCCCGGCCACTCTACCAGAGGTAATGAAACGGCAAGATAGATCAGCAACACCAATAACGAAGCTACGATAGGATCTTTTGACCAACCCCTGAATTTTTCCCGCTGTATAAAAAGGCTGATAGAAATTATCAGGGCCAATAACAGCGTTGGCCTCAGCAACCCGTAACCGGGAATGCGCTGTGAGAGGTGCAGAAAGAAATCAATCAGATAATAAATGAACAGGCCGAAGGTAAACGAACTGGCCTGAAACCTTGCCGGAGCACCCTGCTTATCAAAGTAATCTGCTGACGACAACTTTAAAGCCGCGTTACTCATAAGGCGTTTCTCTCAGGGCCTTTCGCCATTTCAGCCCCAACAATTCGATACCCGACACCGCTTTCAGAAACTGAAACTGATCTGAAGAGCTGGCGTGACGGCGCATGGCGTATCTCTGACGGTGTTCCCCGCTATCGGCAAAGGCCACGGCAGCGCATGAAAACCCAGCTTCACGAATCACTTCAACCTGCCCGCCAACAAAATCATCCGGAGTGCCATTGGGGTAGCAAAAAGAACGCACTGCTTTACCAAGGTTTTGCTCCAGCGCCTCACAACAGCCAAGAATTTCGTTACGAGCCTCCGCCAGGCTAACCCTGGCGAGCGATGGATGGGTTACCGTATGGCCCCCTACTTCAAGCCCTTCGGCCTGCATTTCTTCCAGCTGCTGCCAGGTAACCGCCCGGCAGGCTGCCGGAGGACCTTTCGGCAGCTCTACCTGCCAGGCTCTGGCCATTGCGGCAAGGCACCGCAACTTTTCCGCGTTACCAGCCCTGAGCAGGGTCTGATTAATACGCCAGAACACCTGCTCAAATTCGCCTGCTTTTACCGGAGTCTGGACCTTAAACAAACCGAAATCGAATCTGTTCCCGGATTCCGGCGACCGCTCCAGCAAGTAACGCAACTGATCAGGCCACAGCCACAAATCGCCGCTTACGAAGCCCGTGGTTACGTAAAAAGTAGCAGGCACTCTGTATTTTTTCAGTACTGGCCACGCAATGGAATAGAAATCCTCATAGCCGTCATCAACGGTTATCGCAATGCTGTTCCTGGCCAGCGCCTCACCCTCGTGCAACGCCATCGCAATGCGCGATACCGTTACAGGATTGAAATACTTCGAAATATAGCGAACCTGCCGCTCAAACTGGTCGACACTGACAGACCCGGGCGCCGATGCCTCTGAAAAACGATGATACATCAGAATACGGGGGCGGTTCGCGGTAATCGCCCTGGCCATGGCATAACCACCGAACGTACCGGCCAGTTTAATCAACCTCGACGCGTTCACCGGACCTCCGCATCAGGCAGGCCCACCCGGTTCGACACTACCCTGGCATACAGGGCTGCGTAAGACTCGATCATCGTTTGTAAACCATGCCTGCGATGAGCTTTCTGATAACCGGCCTCACCCATCGCTTTGGCCAGACCGCCCTGATCTTTCAGTAAATCCTCCAAACAAGCAGCCAGCCGCGTGATATCCCCACGGGGAAACAGGTATCCGGTTACACCGTGCTCCACGGCCTCGCTATTACCTCCCACATCCGAGGCAATCACGGGAAGGCGAGCCTGCATGTATTCTACAATCGCATTGGAGTACCCCTCTGATTCGGAACAAAGCAACCCGGCATCCATTGCACGGAGGATGTCCCTGACATCGGAGCGCACTCCCAGAAAATGCACACGGTCCGAAACGCCCAGAGACTCTGCCAGTAACCGGTAAGGCTCCTGATCACCCGCGCCAATCAGGACCAGGTGGCTATCCGGTACCGGCTCGCTGACCCGGGCCATCGCCCTGATCGCATCGGCTATACGTTTTATCTCACGCAAATTCGCCACCAGAACAACAAACCGACCGCGTCCCGGCAGACCAAGACCGCTCAGTACCCCGGGCCGTTTTTCGGGCGGCAGGGGCGACAGGTCACCACCTGGCGCCGGATAACCGTTGTAAATCACCGAAATCCTGGCGGCGGAATACCCCTCTTTCTCAGCAGTCACCCGTTTAACCGCCTCACTATTTGCAACAACGCCACGCACGAAACGGGCGGTCCGCCTGAGCGCCCACAGATACTTTCCAGTGTACCAATACCCCATGTCCCTGCGAGAAATTAATGTGGGAATACCCATAAGAGAGAAAACTGGCGGGCATATAACCGATGAATCGTTAAAGAATACATGGCACAGGACGATACCTTCTTTCTTTTTTCGCCGCGCAAACCGAAACATGGCCAGCCACGTCTTGATACTGAACAGCCTGGAGGCCCCCAACACCTCTGCCTTGCAGGGCATATTGCCTGCCTTAACATAATCGGACGACCGAAGTAGCAATAGCTCAGGCTGGAACCGATCCACCGGGAGATTTGCGATAAGCTGCAGTAACTGCCCCTCTGTCCCCGCATGGGGGCTGGTGAAATTGTCAATCACGAACAGAATACGAACCGGACATCCCTTTTCCATAACACCTGTTTCCAGAGCACCTGCCTTTTCCATAGTACATGGCCCAACCGCTCAATGTGCTTTCTCTGCACCAAATACAACGCTCATGGCCCGAATGGGGTCACCAAGGCCGGCTTTCAGCAAATGGAGAATTGCGGTCGAATAGCGCTTTTGTTGCCAATAGACCTGCCCAATCCTGAAATTCAGCAGCGCACGCCGTTTCCGGATGGTAGACCGCCGATAAGGGTACCGGGCAGCCGCACGCCGGAGAATTTCAAACCCTGTTTGCCAGCGCCTTTCCAACCCCTGGTTACTTATCGACGCCTCATGCTTTCGGTAGTAAAAAACAGTGCCCTTCATGAAGGCAAACGGCGCCGCTTCTGCAATTCGAACCGCCATATCATGATCCTGGCTGGCACGGAAACCTTCTTCAAAAAATCCAACCTGATCGTATACCGATTTACGCACCATAGCGCCGCCCGGCAAGGCCATGTAGCAGTCCAGGAGCAAGCGGTTCGGGTCTCCGGGTTCGACATGCCCGTCGCCTGGAATGGGGAATAACTCGCGACCATCTTCTGAAGTTGCCATGGCTTGCCCGTATACCATGCCAACTTCAGTGTTGTTCTCTAAAAACTCCACCTGCCTGCTCAGCTTTTCCGGGTGGAGCAGATCGTCGCTGTCAAGTATCACGAGATAACGACCGTTAGCCGCCCGCAAACCAACATTCAGTGCGGCGGACTGCCCACGGTTACTGTGATTTTCATGGGTTAACAACGTCAGTTTACCGGCAGCTTCATATTCCTGCAGAATCTCGAAAGTGCCATCGGAGGAGCCATCATCCACAACGATGTACTCAATATTCCCGTAGGACTGGTTGAGCACTGATTCGACGGCTTCGGCAATAAACCCGGCCCGGTTATAGGCCGGAGTGAGAACTGTCACTAAGGGTTGCAAACCACCACCTATTTAATCCGGAAAAGCATAAACTGGGTAAACCGATTCAACTGGCCGACAGCCAGGCCCATAGATACGCATCCACCAGCCATTATCCGGCCAGAGCTTCGACACAAGGTAAACAATTCTCGCCATGATCGCCATCACAGCCTGTTCATTTATACGCTTTGTAAACTTCTGTCAAAACGCGGTACCATTTGTTCGTTCTGGTAATACTGCGAAGCAGGCCCTCGGCATCTCCGGCGATCTCTATAGACTTGATCACTCTTTTTGATCATTCTCTTTGGTCACTCTCTTTGATCATTCTTCCGGACACAGAAAGGTAATTGTCATGAATAGCCCACTTCTGCCCACCCCAAAGGGCGCTCCGGCCCTGGTAACAGGCGTACTGGCTGCTACTCTCAGCTTCAGTTCCATGGCGGCACCTGCCATCACATCAGTGATCGTAGAAGATCCTGAGAGCGACGACACCACCATCACAGTTCAAGGTTCCGGCTTTGGCGAAAAGTCCCAGGCGGCACCCGTTCTTTTCGACCAGGTGGATTCCAGCTATGAAAATGGGACTCTCAATGAAAGTTACCAAACCTTAACAGATGGCGCCAAGGTCCCGACAACGGGTCAAGGCCAACCTTCGATCTGGTCAGCCGCTTCAAGTGGGGCCTGGGGGTCATTTCCGCCCGAAATAACATCGCAGTACCCTCCACGCCACAACAACTCCGGCAAGCACTATCTAATGCTCGGTCATAACTCAACGGTGGGCAACCCTGTGGCATACGGGGGCAACTCTGGCTGGGAGACGCCTGTTGACAATACCCAGCTCTATGTTTCCTGGTGGTTCAGACCCAAATACGCTCCTCAATGGTACTGGCGCCTTGCGCCGGTGAACCTTACTGGCCAGTTCCAGGAGGGCGAAACCCTGAATGTAGGGGGGCTGACCAAAGCAACCTTTATCGGAGTAGATGAAGAAGGCCAGATTAACCTGGTATTTGATGGGAAACCGCCGAGAACGGCTGTTCTTCTGGGAGTGGAAATTCTGGGCGAGAGCTCAGGGGCCACCTCTACTTTTCCGGAAACATTTGTTGGCTCCGGCGGGCCCGGTTATGAAACACCGGGCTCACAGAAATACATAAGGATTTGGGAAGACCCCCGGGGCA
>NZ_DDOI01000138.1:24298-24901 GCF_002341575.1 Marinobacter sp. UBA2498
TGGGAAGACCCCCGGGGCAAGGAGGGAATCCGGTTTTCCTGGACGCAAATGCATCAAACTGTCGGCTCGGTCGTTAACTGGTCCACGGCTCCTGTAAACGGTGGGGAATGGAACCACCTTGAACTGGAAATGGATACACAAAAGGGCTGGGTAAGGCTGAGCGTTAACGCGCGTGAGTTAACAAGCTTCTCCATTGACCCCTCTCTCGATTACAGAGGCAAATGGAGCCCAACCGTTGCGTTAATGGGCCTGAACGGTAAAGTTGGCAGATTGCAGGAAAGCTACTTGGATGACATCTATATCGACAATACTTTGCAGCGCGTTATGTTAGGAAATGCTCCGACCATTGACCAGGTGACTCTCTATGAGAACCAGCGCCCGGTCAAATGGTCTGATAACCAGATCGAATTGAAACTATACCAGGGCGCAATCGAAAATCTCGACGCCGCGTATCTGTATGTGTTCGATTCGTCAGGGCTGACGAACTCCGAGGGTTACCCCCTGTGCATGGAGTGCAAGCTTCCTCCCGAAAAAATTGAGCTGATTGTTGACTAGTTCTGAGCCCCTGGAAGCAGTGTTCAGGTCAGGGGTCGATCACTGGGT
>NZ_DDOI01000034.1:0-381 GCF_002341575.1 Marinobacter sp. UBA2498
GAGAAGTGTTTGCCGGTGGAGGAAATGACGATAACGCGGGCATCGGTGTTGGCCTCAATATCCTGCATGCACCGGGGCAACTCGAGCCAGAACGCCTTGTTCATGGTGTTCAGGGCCTCCGGACGACTGAACTGAACGTGGGCGATGTGGTCTTTAACCTCAATCGAAAAACTCTCGTAACTGGACAACTCAGACAAGACAGCACTCCTTATATAAATGTCGCTAACCGGCTCATTAGCGGTCGCCCCGGCTAATGTATCGTCAATTCTGCTACCTTCGTATTATGGCGAACAGAGACACGACACGTTAACCCGAAAAGGCCTGGTATGGAATTCACCTTCCTCGGCACGTCAGCCGGAACGCCGACAAAATCGCGCAACG
>NZ_DDOI01000034.1:436-761 GCF_002341575.1 Marinobacter sp. UBA2498
AATCGCGCAACGTAACCGGTCTGGCGCTGAGCCACGGCGGACCAAAACACTGGTACCTGATTGACTGCGGTGAAGGCACCCAGCACCAGTTGCTGAGAACCCATCATTCCGTGATGCAATTGCAGGCCATATTTATCACCCACATCCATGGCGACCATACGTTCGGGCTGCCGGGACTGCTGACCAGCGCCTCCATGCTCGGCCGCACCGCTCCTTTGTACCTTGTTGCGCCAAGACCGGTAAAAACCTTCATAGAGGCCGCCATCGTTAATAGTGACTCCAGCCTGAGTTTTGAATTGAGATTTGTCGATTCCGAAGCAGAGAA
>NZ_DDOI01000034.1:860-2800 GCF_002341575.1 Marinobacter sp. UBA2498
TTGTCGATTCCGAAGCAGAGAACTTCCACTGGGAAGACGACTCCCTGTCGGTAACTGCAGTCCCCCTGTCCCATCGTGTCTCCTGCAGGGCCTTTGTGTTCACGGAAAAGAATCTGGAACGCCAGCTGGTCCGGGACAGGCTCGAAGCGGATGGTATTGAGGCCGGTCCCGCCTGGGGCCGCCTGCAACAGGGCGACGACGTGGTACTGGAAGATGGGCGCCTCGCCCGTTGTGATGATTACACCCGAATTGCCAGAAAACCTCGCAAGGTTATCGTAGCCGGCGACAACGACCAGCCCGACCTGCTTCTGGCAGCGTGCACGGGTGTTCAGGTGGTCATCCACGAAGCGACCTACACCCAGGAAGTCTCTGACCGGGTCGGACCCTGGCCGCAACACAGCTCCGCTGCCCAGGTAGCCCGCTTCGCCGAGGCCGCAGGCGTTCCCAATCTCGTCCTTACCCACTTCAGTTCCCGTTACCAGTTCAACCCGGATGCCTATCCGCACATCGGTGAAATCGAATCCGAAGCCAAAAGTATTTATCGGGGAAACCTTTATCTGGCAAAGGATTTTGCCTGTTATGAGCTCAACAGGGATCTGATGCTGAAGCCCATCGAGCGTCTATAATACAGGCGTGGATTAAACGAGCCGCCCAGGCTTATATGTGTCGCTTTTATAGATTCACTTTGCGTTTGCTGAAGTTCAAATTAAACTGAACCCACAATAAATTGAACAACGATTCATTTTTCACTGCTCAGGAAGGCGGTCAATGACCCGGCTCAACGCAAAACACTCCAGACTCAGCAAGGATGCGGTTGTCGTCGCGCCCGGCCTCATTCCCTGTGGCTGTGTCATTGACAGCGTGGCTCTGGGTAAAGAAGGGCTGCGCCTCACCCTGAAGCACTTTTCGTCGCCCGCGGTACTCGACCAGCTGTCATCGTCTGCCGCTGCACAGACCGATCTTCATGTTTTCCTCGATAATGACCATGAAAAACAGCATATCCATTACAGAGGCACGGTTCAGGTTGGCCGCAGTAGCGGCATTTCGCTGGACATAGCGGGGAACACCGAGGAACTCAGCAACGACATTGAGCGTTTGTTACAGCACACTGGAACGAATCGGCCCGAAGCCGCGACTCCGGATCCTTCACTGAAACAGCTCTACCACCAGCATTGCCGTCGGCTTCTGGAACAGTTGCTTCCGGAATTTATGGAAGGCACCTTCGAGGGCATTGAAGCCGACCTGGAAGAGGCTGCAGAGCTGCGTGAGATTACCCGGCTCAAGGACATGCGCTTCATTTTCCAGAGTCGCCAGCAACGAATGCTCCAGGATTTCCAGGCCCAGTTCCAGGCCAATCAGGCAACCCTTGAGCCCGCCGCCGAGTCCCGGGCCGGCAACAAGGAGTTGCACCTGCTGCAACAGCACGAGTTCGAGGACTGGCTGGACCTGCAGGCCATCGCTACCCGCGTAAACAAAGCAAATACCGGGGCCAACTTCCTGCTCAACCAGTTTCTCAACCAGATTTTCCGACAGGACGTCAACGATGACAACAATCCTCTGACGCCTCGGGCCCTGTGCGTCTGCCTGCAGTATATGGTCGATCATCTGGGCATTGCGCGGGAGCACCGCCTGACCATCTATCGCGCCTGGGAAAATGCTCTGGTCCGGGTCTGGCCCGCGGCCATCCGGTCCCTGATCAATGACTGCCGACGAGCTGGTCTTGAGGCCATAGATATCACCGAGCTGCCCGCAAACTGGTCACTCCGCGATCGGGAGCACGCAACGGACGACGCGGGTTCAGCGACGGCAGCCACAGAAGACTCATCCGAAGAAACTCCGGAAACCAATCACGCCAGGCCCGAGGCGTCCGGGTCGCCTTCGGTCGGTCGTTCCCTTTTTCAATTGATGGCCCTGGAGTCAAACCCCTCGTCTGAAGTTTC
>NZ_DDOI01000034.1:3071-4349 GCF_002341575.1 Marinobacter sp. UBA2498
CTGGATCACACGGCCGTTGAGAAGGCCAATCTGGTGGACCGACTGTTCGAGCCTCTGAAAACCCACGATGAACTCTCGGGCTCGCTTCGCCACCAACTGCAAAAGCTTCGACTACCCGTATTCGAAACGCTGGTTGAAACACCGGATTTTCTGAATGCCGGCGACCACCCGGCCCGGGATATCATCAATAACCTGATGCACATCTGTCTTGCCGAGAGAGCCTCAAGCAAGAAGCTGGAAGCAACGGTTGCCGATATCGTCGAGGAGCTGACAGAGATCGAGGTATCGGATCCGGACCTGATGGGAAGCCTGGGCGAACGCCTGAAACAGCTTGTCGAGCGTCAGGACCAATCGTTTCACCGCAACTCGGAACGGCTGGCAAAAACCCTGGAGGGCAAGGAGCGCCTGCGCCTTACCCGCAAGGAGGCAAGGCAGAGGCTGAACTCGCTCTTGAGCAACAGACAGGTTCCGAAGATTCTGATCCGCATTCTTCAGGCGGGCTGGGAGCAGTTGATCGTCCTGACCATGCTGAGAGAAGGTCCGGAAAGCCGGCATTGTGAGGAACTGTTTGATGTGGTTGCACAGCTCCAGGCCTGGCTTTCGCCTGCCGACACCTCCGAAGAGCTGGCATTTGAACGGGAGCTGGAGAGCAGCGTCATGCTGCAGTTCATCGAGCGGGAGCTGAAGACCGCCGGGGAAGTCTCGCGCGTAAGGCCGGTTATTGACGAGCTATCCGGAATTCTCGAGGGCAACGGGGAAGCAGAAACCACATGGGTTGATGAGTACGGTGACGCCGATGAAGCGCCGGCCCCGCTGCCACCGGAGCTTGAAGACAGTCGTTGGGCCTCAAGGGCAAAGGAGATTTCCGTAGGCGACTGGGTTGAGGTTCGTCTGGATACCGGCGAGACCCGCCGGTTGCGGCTGGTGTGGGGCAGCGAGGATTCACTCAGGTTTGTTTTTCTTTCGCCCAAAGGCATGAGCGAGGTCAGTTACGGGTTTCCCGAGTTTGTGCAGAAACTCGCTGAAGGCGAAGCCTGGCTGGTTGAGAGCGGAGACGTCCCATTCCTCGACCAAAGCCTGTTCAGCATCGTTGAAGATGTTTACCGGAAGCTCAATTTTCAGGCAACCCACGATGCCCTGACGGGGTGTATGCACCGCCATGACTTCGAGAAACAGGTTTCTCAGCTGATCAGCATCCTGCCGTCATCTGCTGAAGACCATGCCGCCGCCCTTATGGTTCTGGATATAGACGAGTTCAGTGTCATCAACGCCTCCTAT
>NZ_DDOI01000034.1:4401-5044 GCF_002341575.1 Marinobacter sp. UBA2498
GCGCGGACGCCGGCGACGCCCTGTTGAGGCATGTCGCCGACACACTCCGTAAGCAGAGCGAATCCCGATTCTCGGAGTCCCACGTTGGCCGGATCAGCGGCAATGAGTTTGCGGTGCTCATCAATAACATCAGTACAGAAGACTGCCTGGATTTTGCAGAGTCCCTGCGGCGCAACTTCGAGCAACATGTGTTCCGGCATGGGCAGGCGGAATATCGGGCAACCGTCAGCATCAGTATCCGGCCGGTAACCGGGGCGGGACAGTCACCTGGCGACCTTCTCAATCTTGCGAGCCTCTCGCTTAAAGCAGCCAAGAAGCTGGGCGGGAACCGGATTGAACTGGCCCGGGAAAACCGGGACCAGTCCGGGCTCGGCACCCCCCAATGGGTCACCGAAATAGACCGGACCATCCGTGATGGCAGCCTCTACCTTCGGGCCCAGCCCATCGTTGCCCTCGAACCGGAAGACGGCGAAGGCACGATGTACGAACTCTTGCTCGGCCTGAAAGACAGTGCTGGCAAGGAGATCTCGCCCCAGGGCTACATCGAGGCAGCCGAACAGTTCAAACGCAGCACACGGGTTGATTTGTGGGTCATTTCCGAGGTGCTGACGTGGATGCGTGATAATCCCGAGGCGCTCGCCAG
>NZ_DDOI01000017.1:0-2189 GCF_002341575.1 Marinobacter sp. UBA2498
TGGATGTGCTCGTAGCGGTTCCCGGAAAGATTCCCTGCCAGTCCCGCCGCCCCGAACCTCGAGGCCCGAAAAAATGACAATACTTCAAAGCAAGATTAATCCCAGGTCCGAAGAGTTCCAGGCCAACCAGGAATCCATGGCCCAGGCCGTAGCCGACCTGCGCGACAAAGTGTCCACCATCCAGCAAGGCGGCGGCCCCTCCTACCAGGAGCGCCACATCGCCCGTGGCAAGCTGCTCCCCAGAGAGCGCATCAACCGCCTCCTGGACGACGGCTCCCCGTTCCTGGAAATCGGCCAGTTCGCCGCCTACAACGTCTACGATGAAGAAGTCCCCGCAGCAGGCGTGATCGCCGGCGTGGGCCGCGTCTCCGGCACCGAATGCATGATCATCGCCAACGACGCCACCGTAAAAGGCGGCAGCTACTACCCGCTGACCGTGAAAAAACACCTGCGCGCCCAGGAAATCGCCCTGCAGAACCGCCTGCCGTGCATCTACCTGGTCGACTCCGGCGGCGCCAACCTGCCCCGCCAGGACGAAGTCTTCCCGGATCGCGACCACTTCGGCCGCATCTTCTACAACCAGGCCCGTATGTCTGCCGACGACATCCCGCAGATCGCCGTCGTCATGGGCCTGTGCACCGCCGGTGGCGCCTACGTGCCCGCCATGGCCGATGAATCCATCATCGTCCGTAACCAGGGCACCATCTTCCTGGCTGGCCCGCCGCTGGTGAAAGCCGCCACCGGTGAAGTAGTGACCGCCGAAGACCTCGGTGGCGCCGACGTGCACTGTAAAATCTCCGGTGTTGCCGACCACTACGCCGAGAACGACGCACACGCCCTGGAAATCGCCCGGCGCAGCGTCTCCAACCTGAACCGTCGCAAGCCAACGGATGTGGAAATCCGCAAACCCAAGGCACCGCTGTACGACGCCGAGGAGATCTACGGCATCGTTGGCACCGACCTGCGCAAGCAGTTCGACGTGCGTGACGTCATCGCCCGCACCGTCGACGGTTCCGAGTTTGACGAATTCAAACGCTATTACGGCCAGACCCTGGTCACCGGCTTTGCCCATATCCACGGCTACCCGGTGGGCATCATCGCCAACAACGGCATCCTGTTCAGCGAAGCCGCCCAGAAAGGCGCCCACTTCGTTGAATTGTGCTGCCAGCGCAACATCCCGTTGCTGTTCCTGCAGAATATCACCGGGTTCATGGTTGGCCAGAAGTACGAATCCGAAGGCATCGCCAAGCACGGCGCCAAGATGGTTATGGCCGTGGCCTGTGCCAACGTACCCAAGATCACCGTACTGATCGGCGGCTCCTTTGGCGCGGGTAACTACGGCATGTGCGGCCGCGCCTACAGCCCCGATTTCCTGTGGATGTGGCCGAACGCCCGCATCTCGGTGATGGGCGGCGAACAGGCCGCCGGCGTTATGGCCACCGTTCGCCGTGAAGGCATGGAGCGCAAGGGCCAGGAATGGAGCGCCGAGGAAGAGGCGGAATTCAAGAAGCCGATCATCGACACTTACGAACACCAGGGCCACCCGTACTACGCCAGTGCCCGCCTCTGGGACGACGGCGTTATCGACCCGGCCCAGACCCGGGAAGTGGTTGCCCTGAGCCTGTCTGCCACCCTTAACCGACCCGCCAAGCCGACACGCTTTGGCGTGTTCCGGATGTAATCGGGGAGACTGACATGACAGACAACGAATCCGCAGTTCTGCTCAAACGTCGCGACGAAGGCATTGCCGAGGTGGTTCTCAACCGCCCTGACAAACGCAACGCCTTCGACGACGTGATCATCCAGCAGCTGATCAGCACCCTCACCGAGGTGAATGCCGACAACAGCGTGAAGATCGTTATCCTGCGCTCCGAAGGCAAGCACTTCTCCGCCGGGGCCGACCTTGGCTGGATGCGCCGCATGGCCGAGAACAGCCGCCAGGAAAACCTGGATGATTCCCGGGAACTGGCGCGGCTGATGAACGTACTCAACCACCTGTCCAAGCCCGTGATCGGCCTGGTACAGGGCGCCGCTTTCGGCGGCGCGGTGGGCCTTGCCGCCTGCTGCGACATCGTCATCGCCACCGAGAAATCCAGCTTCTGCCTCAGCGAAGTGAAGCTCGGCCTGATTCCGGCCGTGATCAGCCCCTACGTGGTGCGCGCCATCGGCGAGCGCCAGGCCCGGCGGTA
>NZ_DDOI01000017.1:2326-10577 GCF_002341575.1 Marinobacter sp. UBA2498
GCCATGGAAGCCCGCTGCAACGAGATGCTCCAGCAACTGGCCATGAACGGGCCCGAGGCCATGAAAGCCGCCAAGGAATTGGTATTCGCCGTCAGCCACAAGCCCATCAACGACGACGTGATTGACGACACCGCACACCGCATCGCGGATATCCGGGTGGGTGAAGAAGGGCAGGAAGGGCTCAGCGCCTTCCTGAACAAGCGCAAGGCCAACTGGGTTCCGGAGGAAGAATAACAATGTTCAGCAAGATACTGATCGCCAACCGGGGCGAAATCGCCTGCCGGATCATACAAACCGCCCACCGCATGGGCATTCGCGTCGTCGCCGTCTATTCTGAGGCCGACGCCAATGCACGGCACGTGGCCATGGCCGACGAAGCCTTCCACATCGGCCCCGCGCCCAGCTCCGAGAGCTACCTGCGGGCTGAAAAGATCATTGAGATTGCCAAGAAGAGTGGCGCTCAGGCCGTTCACCCGGGCTACGGTTTCCTCTCTGAAAACACCGCATTCGCCGAAGCCTGTGAAGCCAACAACATTGTCTTCATTGGCCCGCCTTCCTCGGCCATTGCCGCCATGGGCTCCAAGTCTGCGGCCAAGGCCATCATGGAAAAAGCCGGCGTACCCCTGGTGCCCGGTTACCACGGCGACGACCAGTCCGTTGAAACCCTGCGGGCCGAAGCCGAGAAATGCGGCTTCCCCTTGCTGCTCAAGGCTGTCGCCGGCGGCGGTGGCAAAGGCATGCGCGTCGTGAACAACATGGGCGAGTTTGACGATGCTCTGGCTGCTGCCAAGCGCGAAGCCCAGAACGCGTTCGGCAACCCGGACATGCTGATCGAACGTTACCTGACCCAGCCCCGGCACGTGGAGATCCAGGTCTTCTGCGACCAGGAAGGCAAGGGCGTGTACCTGGCCGAGCGTGACTGTTCCGTGCAGCGCCGCCATCAGAAAGTCCTCGAAGAAGCCCCGGCCCCGGGCCTGAGCGAAGAAACCCGCAAGGCCATGGGTGAGGCGGCCGTGCGCGCCGCCCAGGCCATTAACTACGTGGGTGCCGGCACCGTTGAATTCCTGTACGACGTCGACGGCTCCTTCTTCTTCATGGAGATGAACACCCGCCTTCAGGTCGAGCATCCGGTTACCGAAATGGTCACCGGCCAGGATCTGGTGGAATGGCAGCTGAAAGTGGCCTGGGGTGATGCCCTGCCGCTGGAACAGTCCCAGGTGAAAACCCGGGGCCACGCCCTGGAAGCGCGGATCTACGCCGAAGACCCGGACCAGGACTTCCTGCCGGCCACCGGTAACCTGCGCTACCTGAGCACCCCGGATGAAAGCGCCCATGTGCGCGTCGACACCGGCGTGACCGAAGGCGACGACATCAGCATCCACTACGACCCCATGATCGCCAAGCTGATCGTGTGGGACGAAACCCGCGACCAGGCCATCAACCGCATGGTTCAGGCCCTGGAGCACTACCGCATCGCGGGCGTGAAGACCAACATCCGGTTCCTGCACGCCCTGGCGGACGCCCAACCGTTCCGGGAAGCGGAACTGACCACCGGCTTTATCGACGATCACCGGGAACTGCTGTTCCCGAAATCCAAGCTGGATACCCATAAAGCCCTGGTACTGGCCGCCGGTTTTGTTCTGGAACAGCGCAAATCCCGTGAAGTGGTCAGCACCGACCCCTGGTCGCCGTTCGGCCGCCAGAACAGCTGGCGCATGAACTCAGAATACGCCCAGCCGCTGCAACTGCAGGTCGGTGACGAGATTCACGACCTGAAGGTACTGGAGCGTGATGACCGCTATCAGGTATTCGTTGGTGACAGCGTCTACAACCTGACTGCCCGTCTGGATGACGACTACCTGCAGGCGGTCATCAACGGCCATCGCATCAGCATCCACGGCAACCTGCACAACGACCAGCTGGTGCTGTTCTACGAAGGCGACACCTTCAACTGCACCGTGTACAAGGAAAGCTACGGCTTCGAGGAAATGGCCGGCGAAGGCAGCCTGGCCGCGCCCATGAACGGTGCCATCGTCGCCGTGCAGGCCAAAGTCGGCGACAAGGTCACCGCCGGCCAGAGCCTGGTGATCATGGAAGCCATGAAGATGGAGCACGCCATCAAGGCCCCGGCCGACGGCGTGGTCACCGAGATCTTCTTCGCCGAAGGCGACCAGGTTTCCGAAGGTGCCGAACTGATTGCCATTGAGGTGAACGACCCAGAAGCGAAACAAGAGGAGGCAGGCTAATGGCCTTTCCCAAACAGGTCCGCCTGGTTGAGATGAGCCCCCGGGACGGACTCCAGAACGAGCCCGGCCCGGTGATCGCCACCGCCATCAAAACCGGGCTGATCGACCGCCTGGCAGACAGCGGCCTGAGCCACATCGAGGCCGCCAGCTTCGTGTCCCCGAAATGGGTGCCACAAATGGGCGACGCCGCCGAGGTGATGGCCGGCATCAATCGCAAGGCTGGCGTTCGCTACTCCGCCCTCACCCCGAACCTGAAAGGGTTTGAGGGGGCACTGGCGGCGAAGGCCGACGAAGTGGCGGTGTTCGGCGCCGCGTCCGAATCCTTCACCAAAAAGAACATCAACTGCACCATCGCCGAAAGCCTCGAACGCTTCGCCCCGGTGGTGGAAGAAGCCCGCAAACACGGCATCCCAGTGCGTGGTTACGTTTCCACCGTCATGGGCTGCCCCTACGAAGGCGACATCGCCCCGGAACAGGTGGCCACCGTGGCCAAAGCCCTGTACGAAATGGGTTGCCACGAAATCTCTCTGGGCGACACCATCGGCGTGGGCACCCCGATCAAAGCCAAGCGAATGCTCGAAGCCGTCGCTGCCCACGTGCCCATGGAAAAGCTGGCGGCCCACTTCCACGACACCTATGGCCAGGCACTGGCCAACCTGTACGCGGTGCTGGAAGAAGGCGTCAGCGTCATCGATGCCTCCGTCGCCGGCCTCGGCGGCTGTCCCTACGCCAAAGGCGCCTCGGGCAACGTCGCCACCGAAGACGTGCTATACCTGCTTAACGGCCTTGGCATCAAAACCGGCGTCGATCTGGAAAAGCTTGTCGCCACAGGCGACTGGATATGCAGCCAACTGAATCGCCACAACGGCTCAAAAGTCGGCCAGGCACTAGGCGGCAACTGCCAATGATCAAATTGGCGGGTGGGAACAGCTTCCCAGGACTGTCTGCAGCATGGATGCTGCAGTCAAGCGTACACGGACGTATTCACAGCGTGTCCTGGGAAGCTGTTCCCGCCCGCCAAAGCACCAAACAGGAAGGCTAGGAGCCCAAGAATGAGCAACAAAAACGTAGTGGCCCTCGATCTCCCCATCCCGGAGATCAAAGACATGCCGGAAGACACCCAGAAGTACTTCCAGATCTGCCAGGAAAAACTGGGCATGATCCCGAACGTACTCACCGCCTACAGCCAGAACCTTAAACAGCTGGACGGTTTCACCCGCCTGTATAACGAGCTTATGCTCGGTGAGAGCGAACTCTCCAAACTGGAGCGGGAAATGGTCGCCGTGGTGGTTTCCTCCGAGAACAAATGCTTCTACTGCCTGGTTGCTCACGGCGCCGCCGTGCGGGTCCTGAGCGGCGATCCCCAGTTGGGTGAGCACATGGTGATGAACTACCGCAGCGCCAAACTCGACAAGCGCCAGCGGGCGATGCTGGATTTTGCATCCCACCTTACCCGCTCGCCGGCCACCGTCACCGAAGACGACATCCAGGCCCTGCGGGATGCCGGTCTGAGTGACCGCGGCATCTGGGATCTCAGTAACCTGATCGGTTTTTACAACATGTCCAACCGGGTGGCAATTGCCAGCGATATGCAACCGAATCCCGAATATCACAGTCAGAGTCGCTAGCAGGTAAACCACCCTGCTCGCCCTCGAATACAAAAACAATGGAGGCAGAGATATGAGCAAGACTCTACCAAGTTATACCAGCGGAACCGCGGAAGTGCCCCTGCTGGGCATGACCATCGGTGAAATGCTCGACCGCACCGCAGAGAAGTACCCGGACAACGAAGCCCTGGTGTGCCTGCACCAGGACATTCGCTGGACCTACAAAGAGTTTGTTGAAAAAGTCGACGAAGCCGCCCGCGCCTTCATGGCCATTGGCGTCAAACGCGGCGACCGCGTGGGCATCTGGTCCCCCAACCGCTACGAGTGGACCGTTACCCAGTTCGCCACCGCCAAAGTCGGCGCCATCCTGGTGAACATCAACCCGGCTTACGGTGTCCACGAACTGCAATACGCCCTCAACCTCGCTGGTATCACCACCCTGGTGACGGCTGACAGCTTCAAAGCCTCCAATTACCGCGAGATGATCTACGAGCTGGCCCCGGAGCTGAAGCGAAGCTCCCCCGGCAAGCTCAAGGCCGACCACGTTCCGGAACTGCGGGCTGTGATCAACGTGCACGAAGACAAGCACGACGGCATGTGGACCTGGAAGGAATTCCTCGGCTTCTCAAGCGACGTGTCCCAGGACGATCTGGTAAAACGCCAGGGCGAACTGCAGTTTGACGACCCCATCAACATCCAGTTCACCTCCGGCACCACCGGCAACCCGAAAGGCGCTACCCTCACCCACCACAACATCCTGAACAACGGGTACTTTGTGGGCGAGAGCCAGTTGCTGACCGAAAAAGACCGCCTGGTGATTCCGGTGCCCCTGTACCACTGCTTCGGTATGGTCATGGGCAACCTGGGCTGCATCACCCACGGCTCCACCATGATCTATCCGGGCGAAGGCTTCGAGCCCAAGTCCGTGCTGCAGGCCGTGCACCAGGAAAAGGCCACCGCCCTGTACGGCGTGCCCACCATGTTCATTGCCGAACTGGCCGAGCCGGAATTCGAGACCTATGACCTTTCCAGCCTGCGCACCGGCATCATGGCCGGATCCATCTGCCCGGCAGAGGTCATGAAGAAGGTCAACGGCAAGATGAACATGAAAGAGGTTCAGATTGCCTACGGCATGACCGAAACCAGCCCGGTTTCCACGCAGACCAGCTCCCTGGATCCGTTCGAGAAGCAGGTCACCACCGTGGGCCGCACCCAGCCGCACCTGGAAACCAAGATCGTTGATCCGGGCACCGGCAACGTGGTTCCGCGTGGCGAGATCGGCGAGCTGTGCACCCGTGGCTACAGCGTGATGCTGAAGTACTGGAACAACGAAGAGAAAACCCGCGAAGCCATCGACAGCGCCGGATGGATGCACACCGGCGATCTGGCCACCATGGACGAAGAAGGCTATGTCCAGATCGTTGGCCGCATCAAGGACATGGTCATCCGTGGCGGGGAGAACATCTACCCGAAAGAAATCGAAGAGTTCCTCTACACCCACCCGGCCATCGAAGAAGTGCAGGTAACCGGCATTCCCGATGACAAGTACGGCGAAGAGCTGATTGCCTGGGTGAAGCTGGCTCCCGACGCGGCGCCAGTCACAGCCGAAGACCTACAGGCCTTCTGCAAGGGCAAGATCGCTCACTTCAAGATTCCGAAGAACTACAAGTTCGTGGACGAATTCCCGATGACTGTCACCGGGAAGATCCAGAAATTCAAGATGCGGGAGATTTCAATCGAGGAGATGGGACTGAAGAAATAACCACGGTCCCTGCTTTGGTTGAACGGACAAACCCCGGCACTTGCCGGGGTTTGTCGTTTTCCGCTCCAGCAAATCAAGGCCGAATACGTGCTTGTCAGCGCTCCACCGCCATGCTTCACTTCTGTGATTAGCATGCAACCGGAGACGCCCCTATGCCCAGCCCCGCAACCGACTACTCGAAAACAAAAATCAGCCTTCAACGTGTCTGGGTGCTATTGCTCAGCGCGGTGCTCCTTGGCGGGTGCTCCACGGTGTACTACAAAACCATGGAAAAATTCGGGTATGAAAAGCGGGACATCCTGGTGGATCGGGTTGAAGATGCCCGGGACAGCCAGAACGACGCCCAGGAAACCTTCCGTTCGTCGCTTGAGCGTTTCCAGAGTGTGGTGGACACGCCTGACACCGAGCTAAAGGAACAATATGCCGAAATCAGCGATGCCTACGAAGACAGCCTGGCGAGTGCCGAAGAGGTTAGAGACCGGATCGACAAGGTAGAAGAAGTCGCCAAGGACCTGTTCGATGAATGGGAAGACGAACTCAGCCTGTACGAGAGCGCATCACTGCGCCGCAGTAGCGAACAGCAGCTGAAAGAGACCCGCGTTCAGTACGGCCAGCTGATCAGCCGGATGCACGACGCCGAGGACAGAATGGAACCGGTGCTGCAGGCATTTGAGGATCAGGTGCTGTACCTTAAGCATAATCTGAATGCCCAGGCGATCGGTTCGCTGGAAAACGAACTGGTCAGCATCCGTCAGGATGTAGATTCCCTGATTCGCAATATGGAACAGTCAATCGCGGAGTCTGAAGCCTTTATTCAACGTTTTCGCCAGGGCGGGTAATACCTCAAGGGAGCCAACGCTATGGAGCGCCAAGACGCAGATCCTGCGCTCAAGTCGGCATTGATGCAATTCGACATGGCGCTGGCAGAATTTGCCCGCGCCCGCAAATCGGACCCCAAAGCCTCCAGTCTCAGTCTTTTGGAGCGCACACGGATGCTGATGACGCTGCCAGGCGGCTTCGACGCCATCTACCGGCGCGTAAGGTCGCTCGAATCCGCTGGCATTTTCGGCACCAGCGACTGGGCCCGGCCAGCCCTGCTGCAACCGGCGCTCGCCAAACACTCTCTGAGGGAGGCGGGTGCAGTTACCACCATTGTCGAGGCGATCAGCGAACTGCGCATGCTGGCCGTCACCCGTGGCAAATACTTCCATCCCGGAATTTCTGCTGAGCAGGCACGCCACTTTCTCACCCAGGTGATGGCATTAAACCTGGACCTGCTGTCTGGCCAGCTCACCGAAGCCGATCGTGAAAGACCCAAGCAACTTGGCACCATCGTTCAGGAACTCTATCGGTACCTGATCTCCCACCTCGGTTATGAAAGCCTATTGGACAGCCTGGTGGCGGAAGTCTGGCGATTGCTGGACCAGGGGCCGGTGCAGGTCGACAGTATTCGGGAAATGATCGGGCAGATCGCCAAGTGCCTTTACGACCCCGACATCAAAACCGGACGCAATGCCGATGCCACGCGGCTGGTGAAGGCCCTCTTTGCCCCCACACCTGCCAGCGCCGAAGACCCGGGCCTTGCCGTTTACGAGCAGCGTTTGAAAGACATGGACGACGTGGCGCTCTCCTCCGAGGCCACCTACTTTGCCCGCAGCATGTTCGACACCGGCCTGGCCTCTCCCTACCACGCGGTAATGCTCCGGTTCCTGCGCGCCAGCGGCCAGGACGATCTCATCCCCAACACACTGGGGCTGACCATGACCGGGCTGGACGATCTCTACTGTTACACCAATCTGGTCCATGCCCTGATTGACGAGGCCATCTACCCGGAAACCTGCCAGGCCGTCTATGGCCTGACCATGATGCTGGAGCGCGGATCGCTGTTTACACCCTCTGTGGCCCAGGCACTGTGGCGGCAAATCAAACTGAAGCCCTCTGCGGAAACCGATCAGGCTCTCAGAGAGGCGTTCGGCGATGCCCGGCCACCCCGGGTATTCCTGCTGGCCGGGGTTATCAACCTGCTGGGCCAGCCGCTGGGCGTTGGTCAGGGCAACAACCCCACCTGCCAGTCTGCCATTGGCCTCTCCATGTGGGCGTCAAACGAGGCGGATTACCTGTTGCAAGTCCTGGCCTGGGCAGCACGCGACAACGAAGTGCTGAGCCGCTTTGAAGGCCAGGAGGTTTCTTCCCGCGATCTGGAACCGGGCCTGGTTAAGGGAACGCCAGTGGATGTGGACCCGGTATCGCTCGTGCTCATCCCTCATCTCGATCGCCTCTACGGTGAGATGTGGCGCCGCTGTGAAACCCGGGACGACGACGCCCATCGCTGGATCAACCCGGAATTCTACGGCTGGTGGGTCAGCCACGGCTTCCGCGTGGTCGCCGACGTAAAAACCGGCGAGGTGAAAGACTACGAGGGGTTTATCCGGCATTTCTACGCGAGCTATCACCCCTTCTACAACGGCAACATACCGGTCATTCATGCCCAGCCCGCGGGCATTGCCGTTACGGACAGCGCCGCCCGCTTTGTGGGCCGGCACGCCATCAATATCCTGCGGGTTGCCCTGAGCCCGAAGAACGAGATGCGGGTGTACTTTTTCAACCCCAACAACGACAGCGGCCAGAACTGGGGC
>NZ_DDOI01000017.1:10691-10983 GCF_002341575.1 Marinobacter sp. UBA2498
CGACAGCGGCCAGAACTGGGGCCAGGGCATTACCTGCTCAACCCACGGCAATGGCGAGTTTCGCGGTGAAGCTTCCCTGCCCGTGGCCGAATTCACGTCTCGACTGTACGCCTTCCACTATGACCCGCTGGAACTGGGCGATCTATCGGCGATACCCGATGAGGAAGTCGCCCGGGTTATGGACCTGGGCTACACAAGCTGGGCGGCGCCGAGAGATACATCCGAGGAATAACACTCTCGGCTATCCGCCCTAATAGCTCTCGGTCTTACCGGTGACCGGCGACAGGGGCTC
>NZ_DDOI01000114.1:0-381 GCF_002341575.1 Marinobacter sp. UBA2498
TCCATCGGGTGCGCGTCTTTGGGTATCTGCTCAAGCACGGTCTTCAGGGCAGCCGGCAGGCCACGCAGGCTCTGGAGTTTTTTGGTGTAGGCATCCAGCTCCTGGCGATTCGGCAGTTTGCCCCGAAGCAGAAGGTAAGCGATTTCTTCAAACTGGGCCTTCTCGGCCAGATCGGCAATGTCGTAGCCGCGGTAGGTCAGGCCCGCGCCGCTTTTGCCCACGGTACACAGGGCGGTTTCGCCAGCTACCTGGCCACGGAGGCCTGCGCCGCCGAGTTTTTTTGCTTCAGCCATTGTTGTCTCCCATCGTTATCTTGTTTGGGGTGTCGGATTACCCCTTGGGCCAATCCTGAATATTTGTGACTCCCCTCTCCCCGTGCGG
>NZ_DDOI01000114.1:393-15631 GCF_002341575.1 Marinobacter sp. UBA2498
AGGGGCCGGGGGAGAGGGGAAGCTTCCGATTCTGCGGAGTGCTTCTCTACCCCCTCTCCCTGGCCCTCTCCCGCTAGGGGAGAGGGGATAAATGCTGTCAGCCTTTGCTCTGCTGGAACAGCTGGTCCAGCTTCTGCTCGAAATCGTGGTAGTTCAGGAAATCGTACAGCTCCATACGGGTCTGCATCATATCAACCACGTCTTTCTGGTCGCCCTTCTCCAGAATGTTCTGGTAAACAGTCAGGGCGGCCTTGTTCATGGCGCGGAAGGCGCTGAGTGGGTACAGAACCATGTCGGCGCCGGCTTCGGCCAGTTCCTTGCGGTTGTACAAGGGTGTGGCACCAAACTCGGTGATGTTGGCCAGGATGGGCACGTCCAGGGCTTCCGAGAAGGCCTTGTAGTGCTCAAGCTCCGTGACCGCTTCAGCGAAGATGCCGTCTGCGCCGGCTTCGATGCAGGCCTTGGCGCGCTCGATGGCGGCTTCGAGACCTTCTTTCTGGAAGGCGTCGGTGCGGGCCATGATGAAGAAGTCTTCGTCTTCGCGGGCATCGACGGCGGCCTTGATGCGGTCGACCATCTCCTCCTGGGACACGATTTCCTTGTTCGGGCGATGACCACAGCGCTTCTGGGCAACCTGGTCCTCAATGTGGACAGCTGCAGCACCGGCACGTTCCATCTCGCGGATGGTGCGGGCGATGTTGAAGGCACCACCCCAGCCGGTGTCAATGTCGACCAGCAGCGGTACGTCGGTAGCTGCGGTAATACGGCGAACGTCCTCGACCACGTCGTTCATGGTGGTCATGCCCAGATCCGGCAGGCCGTAGGAGGCGTTGGCGACGCCGCCACCGGACAGGTAGATGGCCTGGTGGCCGACTTTATCGGCCATCATAGCGGCATAGGCGTTGATGGTGCCGACAATCTGCAGGGGCTGGTTTTCTTTGAGCGCCTTGCGGAAACGGGCGCCGGGGCTGAGTTTGTTGGACATGGTGTTGGCCTCTTTCGTTAAATGGAGATGTCGCCTTCCTGGATCTTTTTCTCGATGTTCTGTCTTGCTGCGTTGATATGGCGTTTCATCAGAAATTCGGCGAGTTCGCCGTCGCGCTGGGCGATGGCTTCGACGATACGACGGTGTTCACCGAGAGCCCGCTGGGGGCGACCGGTGGAGGTGCTGAGACGGTAACGGTACATCCGTACCATGTAATAAAGATCACCAAGCAGCATCTGGGCAAGTTTGGTATTGCGGCTACCGGTGGCGATTCTGTGGTGGAAGTCGTAATCCCCTTCGGCCTGGTAATAGGCCTGGCCCTGGGCTTCATCGATCATGCGTTCGTGGGTGTCGAGGGTAGCCTGAAGATCGGCGATTTCCTGGTCGGTCATGCGCTCGGCGGCCTGTCGAGCGGCCAGCCCCTCCATGACTTCGCGTATGCGGTAGAGCTCCATTAACTCGGACGCGCTGACTGAAACCACCTTGACGCCGGCATGGGGACGGCGCACCAGAAGGCCGCGGGATTCAAGACGGCCCAGCGCTTCGCGGAGCGGGCCACGCGTGAGGTTA
Organism: Marinobacter sp. UBA2498; assembly: GCF_002341575.1. NCBI lineage: Bacteria > Pseudomonadati > Pseudomonadota > Gammaproteobacteria > Pseudomonadales > Marinobacteraceae > Marinobacter > Marinobacter sp. UBA2498. The sequence goes on from NZ_DDOI01000114.1 coordinate 1,949, forward strand.
AAACGGGAACAAAGCTCCAGTTCGCCGATCTTCTCGCCGGGCGCCAGTTCCCCTTTGACGATTGCCGTTTGCAGACAATCGAAGGCCTCATCGGCGCGGGTGTAGGTAGGAGACAGTAACTCAGACATAGTTTGTCAACAAAAACCAGGTTCTTTTGAGCAAAGCTACGCCTGGGCGGTCATATTGTCAACAATATTGGCTAATTTGACCCTTAGATTGTTTACAATAGCTGCAGTCAATCAATAGAGCTGTCTCTCAACGACCGCTGGCGGGGTGTACTGGTAAAGCCAGGTTTCCGTGAGCGCCTCGCCGCGTAGCCTGAGGTACAGGCGAATATTGATGGGTTCAACGGAGTCGTCCGGCACCAGGTCAAACATGGCACGATAGCCATTGATTGCAGACAATGGTCGGGCGGACGTGATTTCAACCTCTCCCCTGCTCACACTGATAACCGGCTCCACATCCGCATCCTTGCCCAGCATCGCCAGCGCGCCGCCGGCGAAATCAACGGCAAAGCGCCGTGAAAAATAGGTCCGCTTCTGGCCCACGACGCCGCCCAGCCCGGTCCTGGTTGCCTGCACAGTGGCTAACTCATAGGGCCGTAACGGCGCTTGCTCACCCCAGTGCAGACGGTAGCTGTAGAGGTATTCCCGGCCTGGCAACAGAGGTTCCTGCGGATGCCAGAAGGCGACAATGTTGTCGAAGGTTTCATCCACGGTAGGGATTTCCACCAAATCAACACTGCCCCGCCCCCAGTCTCCCCGGGGCTCCACCCAGAGGCTGGGCCGGCGATCGTAAAACACGCCATCATCTTGGTAGTGGTCGAAATCCCTGTCCCGCTGCAGCAGGCCAAAGCCAACGGGATTGTTATCCTGAAAAGTGTTGAACCTGAGATTGACGGGATTCACCAGTGGCCGCCACAACCACTCGCCGTTGCCGTTGCGAATTGCGAGGCCGTCAGAATCGTGTATTTCCGGACGCCAGTCGTAGCCCATGCGATCATCATTTTCGCCCACCTGGTACATGCTGGTCAGCGGTGCAATGCCCGCCCGGGTAATTTCTGTTCTCGGATAGAGTGCCGCATCCACATCCATGACCATGTTGCGCCCCGGGTCGAGCACAAACGAGTAGGCGCCGGTGGTACTGGGGGAATCCAACAGAGCCCATACCCTGAGTTGCTGGCTGCCCGGGGCCGGTTTCTCCAGCCAGAACTCGGAAAACCGGGGAAACTCTTCTTTGCGATCCATGCCGGTATCAATGGCCAGCCCTCTGGCCGAAAGGCCGTACTGCATCTCCGAGCCCACCGCCCGGAAATAGCTGGCGCCGAGAAAGGCCGCCAGATCCAGGGCAAAGTTGTTGTGGTAGTGAACCCGAAATCCGGCGTAGCCAAGGTCTTCCGGCAGATCGCCCAGGGGCTGGTCTCCGCTGTAGCGGAACAGATCCTGTCGATAGGCCAGTTCGTTGGCCTGGTCATCAATGACTTCGTGGATTTTGACGGGTTGCTGGAAATACAGCCCAAGGTGGAAGAGCTGAACCTGGAAAGCGGTATTGTCGTTTCGCCAAAGCGCCTGGTCTTCGCGAAAAGCAATGGCCTGGTAATCATCCCAGGAGAGGTTTTTCAGGGATTGGGGCAATTCGTCTTTATGGGAGACATACGCCTCAGCGGCCAATGCCCGGGCCCGACCTTTGAGCCAGGCGTAGCTGAAGGTACGGGGACTGCTTCCAGATACTGGTTGGAGGCCGGTACCCATCGCAAGGGGCGACAGTGGTAACGCGCCGGCACTTACCAGTGCGCCCAGCCCCTTGATCAGCGTTCGTCTGTCCATTGTTCTCGCCCCTCCTGTACCGGGCTATAGATTGCCATAGAGAAGATCACGTGGACTATGTACGAACAATAAAAGGTAGAGAGCCTATTCGGTTAAGGAACCCACGCTGCCGAAAGCGCACCAAATGAGTGCAGGCAGGCAAGGAGGGTCGCACTGAAAGACCTATGGTCAGAGAAATTTTTGGTAATGGTAAACCTGAAGAACCCTCTTCTAAGGGGCCATAGCTCTTTGCTAGAACGTACAATTTCCAACACCGCCCTGCATTTGTCGTTACAACTTGGGTAAACTCGGCACACTTTGTGATAGAACAATTGTTGATTAGCTTACGCAGAGGCGTTGAGCGGCCCACAGGGCGTGAAACCGACCATCAAAGGACAAACGATATGATTAAAAAATGCCTGTTTCCCGTCGCCGGCTACGGCACCCGCTTTCTTCCGGCCACCAAGGCGATGCCCAAGGAAATCCTGCCGGTGGTAAACAAACCCCTGGTTCAGTACGGAGTTGAGGAAGCCGCCGAAGCAGGTATTCACGAATTCGGCTTCGTGACCGGTCGCGGCAAGCGAGCCATCGAAGATCATTTCGACATCAGCTACGAGCTCGAACAACAGATCGCCGGCTCGGGTAAGGAAGAGCTGCTGACCTCCATCCGCGAGCTGATCGACCACAACAGTTTTGCCTTCACTCGGCAGAATGAGATGAAGGGCCTCGGCCACGCCATACTGACCGGTCGAAACCTGGTGGGTGACAACCCGTTTGCGGTCGTACTGGCGGATGACTTCTGTATTGGCCCCGAGGGTGAAGATGGTGTGCTGGCGCAGATGGTGAAGCTCTACAACCAGTTCCGTTGTTCTATTGTTGCCATCGAAGAAGTGCCGGCTGATGAAACCCACAAGTACGGGGTGATCGCCGGTGAATCCATGAAAGATGGCCTCTACCGGATCACAGACATGGTAGAAAAGCCCGCTCCGGAAGATGCGCCCAGCAACCTCGCCATTATCGGCCGCTACATTCTCACGCCGGATATCTTCGAGATTATTGAAAAGACCCCGGCGGGCAAGAACGGTGAAGTCCAGATCACCGATGCCCTTCTCGAGCAGGCGAAAAACGGTTGCGTGCTGGCCTATCAGTTCAAAGGGCGCCGGTTCGATTGCGGCAGCATTGATGGCTTTGTGGAAGCCACCAACTACGTTTACGAGAATATCTACAAGAAAGGCAAGTAAGAAACCCGGGGCGGGATCAGCTCCCCAGGATTTGCAGAATCATTCGCCGGTTTTCCGCACTTGTCCTACGGAACCGGCGAAGAAGCTCCGCTTCTTCCGTGGTCAACTGGACCTTCTCGAGGACTTGTTCCAGCTCGTCCAGCGACTCCAGAAGTTCGTCGCTCTTATCCAGGGCAATACCGGGCAGCTCAAGTTGCCCATGGTCCTCAGGCTTTTCTGGCTCCCAGTGCTGAATGGGTTGCGCATGCTGCATGGCCACTTACCTCGTCATTCAAGCCGGGATACTCGTCCCGATAATGCCCTGCGAAGTGAATCAATCCGGAAATGTAACGTACATATAGCTTTGCACACAATCTGCCTATACTAAAGGAGCCTCTGAATGCCTCCGAAGCACCTCTGAAGAACCCGGAGGGCGTACTCTGAGGACTTCACATGCTGTGTTGCAGCTCTTGCTAAGGGCTACGGCCATTAGCTGCGAACTGCGCCTTGCATCTGAAGTCCTCAGAGCACGCAGAGGCGCTCCGGAGGCATTCAGAGGCTCCTAGGCAACAACCAAACAGGCTATTTATGGCGGCAAGAACTCTGGATATCGACTCGGCATGGGAGTTGGTGCTTAGCGCAGTTAACCGCAGCAATGTGACACTGCCATTGCCGGGAACCGACAAAGAAGCGGCAAAACTTAACGGCCACGGAGCCTGGCACCTGATGCAGCCGGCCACGGGTGAGGCGAAGGATCTACTCTCGGTATTCCTACCCCTTTGTCGTCCCGTGCCAGATAACGGCAGCCCCAAAGTTATTGGTCAGTTGGGCCAAAGCCTGGACGGACGCATTGCCACGGTTACCGGTCGCTCCCGCTTCATCAACGGCGACGATGGAATTACCCATCTGCACCGGATCCGCGCAGTCTCGGATGCGGTTGTTGTCGGAGCCGGAACCGCCACTACAGACAATCCCCGTTTGACCGTTCGCCGCACCAGTGGCCGCAACCCTGTGCGCGTGGTCATTGACCGTCACCATCGCGTACCGGACAGCCATCACCTGTTCACCGATGGCGAAGCTCCCACCCTGCGGTTGGTGGCAGGTACTTACGAGAAAGCGGAGAATCCATCGATCGGTTCCGGGGTTACGGAGATTCCCTGTCTCGGGGATGCCGAATCCGAAGATGCCGTCGATCCGAGATTGATCCTTGAGGTTCTCACAGACCTGGGGCTGAAAAAAGTCTTTGTGGAAGGGGGTGGTGTTACCGTTTCGTGCTTCCTGAACGCTGGATTGCTGGACCGCCTTCACGTGATGGTCGCACCCATGATCATCGGCAGCGGCAGACCAGCCTTCTCGCTTCCTGAGATCGACTTTCTGGATGATGCCTTGCGGCCGCGCGCCCAGCTTATAAAACTCGGCAGCGATATGCTGTTCGACCTCGATTTTACCCGTGATGTGTAGGTCGAAAAAAAGCAGCCCCTGGCAAACTGGACACCAAAACCAACGCTCCGTACCCAACGCTCAGTGCCACGCCCTGCTCCGCGGGCAATCCCGCCATCGGCCACAGCAAGGCTGCCGCGCCCTCGCGGATGCCCCAACCGGCAACTGTCAGTGGTACCACCATGCTCAGCAACAGGATACTGCCCAGACTGACAATGATGGCCGCCGACTCTGTACTTTCGATATAACCTGCGCCCCAGGACAGGCAGAGAAAAACCCCAAGATAGCTTGCCAACACCAGTAAAGATGAGCCAATCTGAACCGGCAACACCGTTCGGTTTAGCAAAGACTCATAGAGATCCCGCCTGAGCCGCTGAAGATAAGCCGCCAGCCCGGTTTTCAGGGCCAACCAGAGTGCAAGAAACCCCCCAATAACGCCGGCGCCCAGCCAGAGGCCGCCGTTCAAGTGACCAGCCGCTACCCGTCCGGATCCAAGCAACCAGCTACCCGATATGACGACCACGAGCGCCAAAACCAATTGGCCCGAAAGTCGCTCGATGGCCACCCCGTGCACAGCGGAGAGGCGCTCTCCCGCGCCGCTGCCATGTCGCCAGGCCCGGTTTACGTCGCCAAGCACACCTCCCGGCAACACCTGGTTCAGAAACGTCGCCAGATAGTACTCCCGCACCGCTACTCCATAGGCCAGGGGCAGCCCGAGCCGTTCGACGGTGTAACGCCATCGCCAGGCAGACAACGCCACCTGAAAGACCGTAAGTGCCAGTGCGGGAACCAGGACAAAGGGAGAAAAGCCGGCAAGCTCCTGCCAGAGCTCACCCGAATCAATCGAGCGGATCACGAATCCGATAACCAGAACCGTGAATAACCAACGGGCCGCCAGCTTCACCTGCCGTTGACGCAGTTCGGTCAAGGCAATGCCTCGGGTGGCAGTGCCAGCAGATCCAGATGTCTCACAACAATCGTCAGATCCCCTTCGGATAACTGCTGATTGCGTGTCTTCAGCCAGCGTGACAATCGGTCCGCCGAGTGAGGTGACTGCTCAATGGCCGCGTCGATCCAGCCCTGCATCAGCATTTTGGCCAAGGCGTGATCCGCGCCATCCAGTATCCAGGGGGATTCCGCCAGTTCAACCCGGTAACCTTCGGCAACCAGCAGGTCTTGCAACACAGTGCTGGCCTCCGGCCCGAGCGCGGCACCAATTCCCTTGTCGCCGTGCTGGTGCCGATTTACCAATGTCTTCACCAGCTCATCATCAGGATGCTCGGGAGACAGCTCAAAGTGACCGGCATAGCTCAACACAATGAGCATCGCGGACTTCCTTCCTGCGGCTGCGAGGGCTAACGCATCCAGCCATGGCTCGGAAACCAGATCAATCAGTGCTGACGCTGTTATCAGGTCCGCCTCCCGGGGCAGTTGTTGCTCCATGTTTTCCGACGTCAGCTGAACCGGGCGGGTTTCAAACGGCACATCCAGGCGGTCCACACGCTGTCCGGCCTCCCGCAATAACGCAGAATCCTGATCCAGTGCCAGCCAGGTTTGAGGCACCTGCAGCGCAGGCACCAGGAAAATCGCGTTTGAGCCACGACCGGTTCCAATGTCGACAATTTGCATCGGGTAGTGGCTCTCGGGCGACAAGCCATCATAACGATTCAACAACCAGTGATTGAGCTGATCGGTCAGCCCTTGTGAGCGAGCCCGGTGATCCGCTGCTTCCCGGGCTGCCAGCCATGTGCTCTCGAATTCCGAATGCTGGTGCAGATGCGTGGAAAGGCCACTGAAGTAGTGCAGCGCTTCTAGGACATCTTTGCCGGTATCCGCCCATGAGCGGATTCGGCGGGATTCCCTTGCGGCAAGTTTACGGGCGTGCTCAAGCTGTTCCGGATGTTCCAGCCAGTTCCTGAGGCGCGCCTCAAGGGCCCTGACATCGCCCGCACAATACTGAACCACACCAGGCTTGGCGGAGGTGTTGGCAAGGGCGCCGCCATCGGAGGAAATAACGGGCAGCCCTTCCGCCAGCGCCTCATCAATCACCATGCCATAGCCCTCGTACAGGGAGGGCAGTACAAAGAGATCCGCCTTGCGGTAGAGCTCGGCCAGCCCTGCTTCTTCGACCTCCCCTGCCAGCGCAATCCTGTCTTCAAGGCCCGCTTCTGCAATCGCCCGGCGAACCTGCTGGCTATATTCCGGATCACGACTGTCAGACCCTGCCAACGTGCATTGCCACGACACGCCCTTCAGGTTTTCCAGCGCCTCCACCAATTGATGCTGGGCCTTTCGGGGTGACAGATGAGCAACGCACAAAATGTGAGGGGTACCAGTTTGCGACGACTGATCACAGCCTCTGGGGTTCGCGGCTCGGGTGACGCCCGGCTCGGCAACCCTGATCCTCTCAGCCGGCACCTCATAATCCGCCAGGCGAGCGGCGGTGTGTTGGCTGGTGGTGATCACCCCGTTTACAAATCCAAGCGCCCGCGTTTCTGAGTCAAAAAACCACTGTCTATTGGCTTCACTGATCCCCGTTTCATCAGCCAGGGGGTGGTGTACCAGCGCGATCAGATTGAGGCGTGGGGAATGCTTTTCAACAATCTCCGGCAGCCCCCCCATGGCAAGACCATCGAGTACCACAGAGGCGCCATCAGGCAGACTCGCGAGTTTCTTATCCATCCCATTACGGGCAACCCTGTCCGGGCGTGGAAACTGCCCGGGCAACCCCGTGACCCGGGCTCTGCAACCGGCGTCGCCAAGGGCTTCCACGAGCTTGCGGACATACCGGTAGCCGCCCGTGTTCTGTTCCGGATCACCCGGAACAATAAACTCCAGGAAGCCCGGTTTGTCAGATTCCGGCATGGTAGCTTGCCCAGGCAATGTGGGATTCCGAGAGGGTGACTTTCAGGCTGACAATTCCTTCTCCTGTCTCGCCAAGACGGCCACCGTGAATGGCTGCCGCCATACGATCGAAAACCAGTTTGGCCATGAATTCGGTGGTGGTATTCCGGCCACGCAGTTCCGGCAACTCGTCCAGGTTCTGCATATTGAATTCGGAAAGAATGCTTTTGAGAAGTTCGGAAGCCAGGCCGATGTCGACGACCAGGTCGTCTTTATCCAGTTGGTGACGCTCAAAGGTCACGTCGACCACATAGGTGGCACCATGAACCTTCTGCGCAGGACCAAAGATCTCTCCGTTGAAGCTGTGGGCAATCATCATGTGGTCCCGGACCGTCAAACCGAACATAGTCTCTCCTTAGCAGGCAATTTTGGATTTTCAGTAAACAACGCGATGGCACAGAGTATCCCGGCCATCAATCAGAATTCGCGCCATGGATTTTGGTAGATCATCAAACTTGCATTCGCCGGTAATCAGCACATCCAGCGCATCGTCCTGGAGCAATTCCAATGCGAGCGCCAGGCGTTTGCGATAGTCCCACCGTGGAACTCGAGATGGCACTATCTGGCCCACCTGGCTGGATTTCAGGGTCAGACGCCGCGGATGGAATGCGGCCCCCAACGGTGCAGATACCAGTTGATCCCCGTACCAGCTCATTTCCACAATGGTCGCCTCCTGCCCTGCCAGCCCAAGAGCGGTCTCCAGGCCCGAGGGGTGGCCACTGGCATGGATAACAAGGTCGTGATCATCAGGGGCCGACTCACTGCTGAAGGTCAAACCGAGCTGTTCGGCAACGGCCTGTCTCTCTGGATTCGTATCGATCGCGGTGACACGGGCTCCCGGGATACGACTCGCCAGCCAGGCGACGAGCAGGCCAACAACACCAAGACCAACCACGGCAATGCGGTCACCGACTGCTGGCGCTCCATCCCAGAGGCCGTTTACAGCGGTTTCCATATTGGCGGCAAGTATTGCTCGCTCGGCGGGCAGGTCTTTGGGCAAAGGCGTCAACGCCGACGCCGGCACCCGGTAGCAATTCTGATGCGGATAAAGGCAGAACACCGTTTGGCCCACTAACTCTGCAGGCCCTTCCACTACTTTGCCGACGCTGGCGTAGCCGTACTTTACCGGCCACGGAAAATCTCCCTCCTGAAACGGCGCCCGCATGGCTGCGTATTCGCTCTTTGGTACCCGGCCATGGAAAACCAGTGATTCCGTGCCCCGGCTGATACCCGAATACAGCGCCTGAACCGTAACCGATTCGTCCTTCTGCTCGTCCTCAGAGGTAACCAGTGGCGTTTCCAGAATCTCGCCCTTGCCGGCGCCGGTTACCCACCAGGCTCGTGCCATCGATTCGGTGTTCGGCTCATCAGGGTCGCGATGCAAAAGGATCTCCTTTTTAGCAGTTTTTCAAACGTGCTGGTCGTCGCCCTGTCAGGGCTGAACCTTCAGGTCTGAACACGGTCTATGCTCGTAAGCATGTTCAGTTATACCAACTATAGTCAGTGTACAGCGCATCCGAGGTCTTTGATGCCTGCAATCCTATACGCTGGAGTTCATTGATGGATTCTAACGGCCATTCAGCTTCGCAAAGGATGCCACTTGCCCTGGATCTCGCCTGGGGCTTTGGGCTTGTCGGCCTGTTCTGCGCAGCCACCGGCTGGTTAACCCAGCCCCCCGTCCTTTTCTACTTCTTGGCAGCGGCGCTTTACCTGGTCGTTTGTGCCCTGATCATCCCGTTCTGGCCCGAACCCCGGGATTTCGGATGGGCAAACCGGGCGACGCTGCTGAGAGGCAGTCTGGTGATAGTCCTGGTGGCTCTGGCCCCCTTTGCCGACCACCTCACTGACAGCCTCTGGCTCTACGGATGGATGGCATTGCTGGCACTGGTTCTGGATGGCGTAGACGGAAAAGTCGCCAGGGCTACCGACTCCCAGAGCGAATTTGGCGCCCGCTTCGACATGGAACTGGATGCCCTGTTTATTCTCGGCCTCAGCTTGGCTGTCCTGGCATTGGGCAAGGCTGGTCCCTGGGTGTTGGCCCTGGGCCTTATTCGCTATGCCTTCGTTATTGCGACTCACTTCCTGGGCTGGCTGAATGCCCCACTGCCGGAGAGCTTCAGACGCAAGACGGTTTGCGTTTGGCAAATCGTTACCCTGCTGGTGGCCGTGTTGCCGCCGGTCAATGCGCTATTCGCCAGTATCACGCTTGCAACTGCCCTAGCACTGCTTGTGTGGTCGTTTTTCCTGGATATTCACTGGCTTTATCAGAGGAGACATCACCATGATGTTCATTAAACGGAAAACCCTTACCCGGTCTGCCATTGCCCTGCCTGCTGCTGTCGCACTGAGCCCGGCAGCCATGGCCGAGCCGAGAAACTTTGTTGTCGACGACGAACACTTTTCAATGTTCTTCGAAATCATGCACATCGGCTACGCCCCGGTAATGGGGATGTTCCGCGAAGTAGAGGGACAATTCGTTTACGACGAGGAAGCCAGGGAGCTCGAATCTGGTCAGCTGGTGTTCCAGAGCGACAGTGTGTACACCAACCACAAGAAGCGTGACGAACACGTTCGCAACGAGGATTTCCTCGACGCCGACGAGTATCCTGAAATTACTTTTACTATTACCGACTTCGAAACGACTGGCGAAAACACGGGCAAAGTAACCGGCGATCTGGAGTTACTCGGCCAGACACGGCCCGTGGTACTGGATGTGACCCTCAACAAAGCAGACGTTTACCCCTTTGGTCATGAGGAATACACACTGGGCATCAGCGCTTCCACCACCCTGAAACGCAGTGAATGGGGCATGACATACGGCCTTGATGGCGCGATGGTCGGTGATGAAGTGAAATTGCACTTTGGCTTCGAGGCCATTCGGGAATCCGGCATGTTCTGATCGCCGGCTGATCGGAATGTGAACCGCCGCACAACGCGGACACATTCTGTTACACATAGAGTCCGGATTTTTGGGGTGCGGCGGAAATCCCGTTATCTTTAAAGCTACAACAATAATCAAGGGAACTGCCGCATGCCGGGCAAGGTCGCTCTTCTTCTGACACTGGTAACTGCTGGCGTGGTTGGTGCGGGGTATCTGCTCTCCGCTGACAACCACACAGATTTCAGCTGGTTTTCGAAGGTGGTCGACTCGGCCGAGACGGCGCCTGTCCAAAGCGCAGGTCTGGCAAGGCAGTCTTCTACCGATCCCTCGGCTGAGCCGGAACCACCCTCGGATAATGCCCTCGGGTTCATGCTGGCCAGTGTTGCCGATCAATACGCTGAAACTACCCGATACCCTCCGTGGTCCATACCTCTCTCCCCGGAACAGGCGAACGCCTACCGTGGCAATCACTATGAGCCGGTCAGTCTGCCCCTCGAAGGTGACGGGCAGTTCACCGTAACGCTGGAGAAATACCGGTTTACTGCAGGGGAACAAATTCTTGTTGCAGCGGCTATCCGGGGCTCTCAGGTGGTCGGTCGCTCGCTGTCTGCAACGCTGGAGAGGCCGGAAAGCCGGGATGCCATTGCTGGTACCACATTGGAAGAAGCCGGTTCCCCGGGTTACTTCGAGGGCGTTCTGTCCGCCGATGAATCCCCGGGTGAATATCGGCTTATCGTCGAGGCCCGGCTTGATGGCAAACCAGTCCGCCATGTCTCAACACTGGCCATTGAACCTTACCTGGGCGAATTCGAGGGGCTTGGCGATGCCCGTATCCAGGGTAACAATCTGATAATTCCCGTTCATTTCTCGCCGGAAGATTCCGGCTACTACGCGCTTTCGGGCCAGCTGTTTGTTGGCCAACGCCCGGTTGCTCAATTGCAGATGGAGAAAAGGCTGGACAGCACCTCAAACTCGATCAATCTGAAGGCACACGGCACGGTATTGGCCAATCAGACGGTGGACGGCCAGCTACTGCTGAAAAACCTGCAGATTCGGCAGCTTCCCGCCCGGCCAGGTGACCGGACTAATTACGCTTTCGGCCCCGACGAGGGCTACGCTTTCACACCGCCGGATCTCGGCAGTCTTACCGATACACCGGCGGTGAATCCCGAATCAGAACAGCGCGCGGCTCTGCTGCGGCAGCTTGCCGACAAGTTCTGATGGCAGGGCGCAGGCTCTGCACCGGCTAACGCCGGGCTGTACCGCTACAAGTGGCGGATAAACGTCTTGTGACAACAATAAAGCAGCAAAGACGGAGCAACTATGAAAACAACAAAGATCGGAAATGCCTGTAAGGCCGCCCTGGCGGTCACTATCACCGGCAGCTTGTTTGCCGGCACCGCCCAGGCCCAACTGGCCGGGCACAACGTGATCCTGGTTCACGGATTTCAGCAACAAGACCTGGCCAACCCTCCCGCCAATCTGCAGGAGGTGAAGAACGCCGGCGAGGACTATTGGCGTACTTTCTGGCTCTCCCGGGCCGAGGCCCGTATCGACTGGGGCAGTGACGGGCGCGTTGAAGGTGGTATTGCCCAGCAAGCCTATGAACAGATGCGTCAGATCAGTCAGCAAGGTCTTTGCAATGACTTTTGCATCGTTGTTTCTCACTCTACCGGGGATCTCGTTACCCGGTATCTGCTAGAAAACCAGGCACGCTGGCTTCAATCCGAGGGCCTTCAGCCGTTGAAAATCCTGGCAACCCTGGATTACTCCGGCGCGGGCGGTGGCACTGAACTTGCCAACCTGGCACTCAGCCTTGCCTACAACGACAGCTGGTACAATTGGCCCCTCCGGGCAGCAGTAGAAGCCTTCACCGGCATTGAGCCGGAACCCGGCAAGCTGGGCGTGGTAAACGACCTGCAAACCAACGCAGCGCGTAACCTGGCGGTGAGCCCGAATGGAATCCCAAGGTTGCGTTTCGTGGCTGGTGGGTCGTCCTATGGCGGTATCACCAAGCCATTCATCGCCGGCACGGACGATGGCGTGGTACCCACCCATTCGGCCTGTGGTGCCACCTCCGCCGCCGGGATCGATTCCTGCTCTTCCAGCATCAGCCTGGCGGGCAAGGTAACGAGCCAGGATGGCCCGGCCGCTCTTTACTTCAACCACTATCCGGTACTGATGAACGAGGGTGTCACCCACAGCGGCGTGCTCGGCTCCGAGACGGGCAACATCTCCGTTCCAGTGGTCAACAACACCACTCTCGGCGGTTTGCAGGTGGATTTCGCCAGCCGCACCTACAACAAGCGCGCCTGGTGGCAATGGTGGGGTTCCGGTGACCGGTACATTGAAGTGCCCGGCTCAGATCAGACGGACATGTCGAATCTGGTTTACACAACCCTGAATAACTGACCGTACACGGACAAATACTGCAAAGGGCTCAGGGAAGAGCCGCTTCTCACCTCGGTAGTTCTACCCATCTTTCCTTTTTAGTTCGCAAACTATACATTGGTCCGCTTTCGCCGTTCGATTCAACCACTGCCGCCAAGCGATATCCGATGTCTGACACCCACAAATCCGATCTTCTACTGGTTGTTGTCACCCTGTTTGCAGCCATCAGCTGGATGTTTTCCAAGGAGGCTGTACTGCTGATGCCGCCCCTGATGTTCATGGCGGCCAGGTTTTTGATTGCCGGCACCGTGCTCGCCTTTTTCGCCCGTCGCTCGCTGATGAAACTGAGCGTCGATCAGCTTCGCCGAAGTGTGGGTGTCGGGCTGGTGTTTGGCACGGCCATGACCTGCTGGGTAATGGGACTGGTTCATATAACCAGTCTGGGTGAGGGCGCCTTTTTGACCAGCCTGGGTGTCGTAATAGTGCCGATTATCGCACGCCTGGTGTTCAAGGAAGCCCAACCGCCGAGCACATGGCTGGCGATTCCGATTGCCGTTGCCGGTCTCGCGCTGCTCTCCCTTGAGAACGGATTTCGCCCCGAAGCGGGCCAGATTTTCTTTGTCATGGCAGCGACGATTTTCGCCCTGTATTTCAATCTCAATACCCGGGCAGCCAACCAGAGAACGGTGATTAACCGGCTGGGCAAGACCGTGGAAAAGCATCGGGTACCCGCCCTGCCCCTGACAGCCATTGCGCTGCTGACGGTCGGCCTGCTCACCCTGGTTGAATCCATGATTATGGAGCCCTGGCGGCCTACCCTGAATAATCTCTCACCAATGCTGGTCTGGTGGGTGGTGGCCAGTGCCGTGATTGGCACGGCCGGTCGTTTCCTTCTTCAGACGTTCGCCCAGAGCCTGTCTGCGAACAGCCATGGCGTGGTGATTCTGGTACTTGAGCCGGTGTGGGTTGCTCTGTTCGCGGCAGGATGGTTTGGCGAGTCTATGACCGGCATTCAACTGGCCGGCTGTGGCCTCATCTTTGC